>RFFQ01000160.1 GCA_003697105.1 Gemmatimonadota bacterium
TTCTTGTCGCTTCTGTTCTGCCAGTTGTGCTTGGCGTTGGGCTTCCGCTTCTTGCCGCTTCTGTTCTGCCAGTTGTGCTTGGCGTTGGGCTTCCGCTTCTTGTCGCTTCTGTTCCGCCAAGGCATCTGGAGCCTCTGTAGGAGTTGGTTTAGTTTCTACCGGTGGTGTTTCGGGTGTGGGGTGTTTCCTCACCGGCACTTCCGGAACATCATCAATTTCGATGTAGTTTTCTACATTAGCGGGGGGCTGTTCCAACGCGATGGCATACGGTACGGGTGAAGAGAGCAACACGCCTGCCCGCCACAGCCCGATTCCGACCGCCGAAACAACCAATAAGCCGCATAAGAGCATCAATAAAATTTTCGTTCCGATTTCCATAATATCCTCCCATTGAATTAATACCGTTCCATCAACACTTCCAGACGCACGGCTGCCGCCTGACCCCATTCACTGGCTTCACCTTGATCGGCAATGATTTTACGGTAGATTCGCTTCGCTTCTTCCCATCGCTGCAACTGCTCGTTCGCTAAGCCGGCTTTATACCATGCCGTGATGGGCCAAAGTGGAACATTTGGATATAAATACTTCACTTTTAAGTATTCTGTAATGGCTTCATCATAATCGCCCATCGCATAATAGCATTCCCCCATCCAATACTGAACTTCGGCGCCGAGTTCAGGATCGTCGGTCTCTAACGCCCGTTGGTAGGCGGCTAATGCTTCGGCATATCGTTCTGCCTCTTGCAGAGCAAACCCGATTTTGTAATGCACTTTGGCAATATCTGGGTGGCGGGGTTGCTTTTCCAACAACATATTATAAGCATCCACTGCCCGATTCCACAAATCCATTTGTTCGTAAGTTAAGCCAAGATTATATCCGGCATCAAACACAAATTCACCGCTCCGGTCATTTTCGACACTATAAGTAAATGCTTTGGCGGCATTCTCATAATCTTGCAACAAAAAGCGGGTAGTTCCCTCATAATAGCTCACTTCCACGGCTAAGGGTTGTCCGGTGTACTTCGTCATAAACTCGCTGAATTTCTCCACGGCACGTTCGTACTCGTTGCGTTTGTAGTAGTACATCCCCAACCCAAAGAGGGCATCGTCGGCATATTCACTGGTCGGATAATTTTGAATGACATCCTCAAATGCCCGGCGTGCGGCATCGAGTTCATCATGCTCTAGCAAATAGGCACCTTGCTCGTAAAATAATCCGGCAATCAGGTTTGTCTCTTTGGGATACTGCTCCCGAAATCGATCCGCCGCTTTACGTGCCGTCTTAATATTGCCCAAGCGGAAATCACACACAATCTGGCCAAAAATAAAACGGGGTCGCTGCGGGAACTCATGTGCCGCCGCCAAATAGGTATTTTGGGCTTTGGTGATCTCTTCCAATTGGAGGTATGTTTCAGCCACCGCCTGATATGCTTCGATTTTAAGGGTGCTATCCGGCGTTGTCTCTAGCAATTGTTGGTAACTTTTGAGGGCAGCGCGGTAATCCCCGGTTTCGGCGTGTAATTGCCCCACCCGGTAGAGCGACTCTCCGGCGACCTGTGTATTGGGGGATTCCGTTAAACGGGTGAGCGTCTGCACAGCACGTTCTTTATCCCCTTGTGCCAAATAGGCGTTTGCCATACCGGAATACGCCTCACCTAAAAAGCGAGATTCCGGGTAGGTTGCGATTAAGCGTTGGTAAGCATCCAGCGCTGGTGAAAATTGCCGTAGTTGCAAATAACAATTGCCGATTTCCAGCAAGGCTTGTTCCCCGACTTCACTGTACGGATAGGTATCATAGACATTTTGAAAAGCGGTAATGGCACTCTGATACTGCCCTGCCCGTTGTTGGACTTGCGCAATACCAAACTGTGCCAAATAGGTCGAATTCCGATCCGGGTATCGCGCAACAGCGGCTTCATATTCGACTAGCGCTTGCGCCCGGTTGCCTTGCAATTCATAGCAATACCCAATGTAATACGCCGCTTCATCCGCCCATTCACTGTTGGCATAGTTGTCACGTAGAGTCTGATATGCCGCCAACGCTTCCGTATAGTTGCCTAATTCGCGCTGGGCATTACCGATCTGCAAATATGCCCAATCGGCAAACTCACTTTGGGGATAGGTCGCCAAATACATCTGGTAGCGGCGGAGCACCTGCATACTCCGTTCGTAGCCCGGCTGGCGGTAGGAAAGTGCCAAATCACTTTCAATGGCTCGAATCTGTGCCTCTGCCGCAAATGGGCTATCGGGGAAATTTTGGGCAACGGCACGATATGCCTCTCCTGCCCGACTCTGGTAAGAACGTACCTGAGCCGGCAGGTCTTCCAAGGCGGCTTTTTTGGCCAGCCAGCGGTACGTTTCCCCTAAACGGAATTGGGCATCATCAGCCAACGGGTCTTGTGGAAATTGTTGGATAAACTTCTCATACAACTGCGCCGCTTTGGCATAATCTTTCAAGTCCTCCCCATAAATCCGAGCGATTTCAAACCGCTGTTGGGAGGTAATGTTGCCACTGAGCGCCGCCTCCAGAAGGATAAACAATTGCGCCGTAGCGGTTTCATAATCTTTATCCTGATACAGCCGGATATAATCGATCCGCTGGCGGGCGGTCTCGGCCCACGTGCTGTTGCGATAGGTACTCTCAACGCGCTGGTATTCCTTCACTGCTTGGGCATAGTTGCCCAAATCTTCATAGCATTTACCCAATTCAAACTGGGTCTCATCCGCTAAAGGGCTGGACGGATACTGGATCAGCAAATTCTGATATTCCCGAATTGCCATATCCGGCCGGTCTAGCGGGTAGTGGAAAATTTTCGCAATTTCGGCTTGCACCTGATCGGCTTGGTCTGCTAATGGATAGTCCGCCAGAAATTTGCGGTACGCACTGATGGCATTCTGAAATTGCCCGGCGGTTTGGTAAGCGTACCCAATTTCATACTGGGCTTGTTGCGCTAAGTCCGTTTGGGGATAATCCATGATGAACCGCTCAAATTGGCTGATGGCGGCACGGGTCTGCCCCATTTCCAGTTGCACTTTTGCCAGATCAAACGTTGCCTGCATCCGGAGCGGGCTATCTGTATAGATCGAGAGGAATTGGCGTAGCGCATTCACCGCCTCCCCATACCGTTTTGCCGCCCAGTGTGCCTTTGCAATCATATATTGAGCGTTATCTGCCAATGCACTCAACGGTTTATCTTCCAGGAGTCGTTGCCACTCCACAACAGCAGAATCATAATTGGCGCGAGCAAACTCGATCTCGCCCAAACCGTACATAGCATCTTCCTGAATCTCAGCGTTGGGATAGCGGCGAATCACATCTCGATACGCCTGCCGCGCAAGTTCATACTGTCGCTCTTCCGCTAGGGTCTTACCCCGTTGAAAGAGCGCTTTGGGTGCCCATTCGCTGGCACTGTAACGGGTTGAAATGGCTTCCAGAGCTTGTACAGAATTATCAAAATCCCCTACGCGACGGTAAGCAATCCCCATCTCGTAGAGGGCACGGGGGGCAAGCTCATGCGCCGGAAAGGTATCCAGCAAACGTTGGTAGGTTAAAATCGCATGTTGCAGATCATTCAATTCTGCATACGAAAAACCGGTTTTCAAAATGGCTTCCGGCACAGAGCGGTACTGCGGAAAGTTATTTTCCAATTTTTGGAAAATCCGAATGGCTTCACCGTAATCACCCCGTTGGTAGTACGCGTCGCCAAGCAAAAACGTGGCTTCGGGCACCTTGGGGCTTTGCGGATGTTCGTACAAAAAACGCTGTAAATCCTGAATTGCTTTTTCATAGTTCTTGCCGGCGTACAAAGACCGCCCTATCCCAAATTTGGCATCTGGAGCATAGATGCTCATCGGGTACTTTTGCAAAAATTCACGATACTGGTTTTCGGACATGACATAAAGCCCATCTTCATACAGCTTTTGGGCAAATTTCAGATGGGCTTCTTCCTGAGAATCTTGTGCCAGACTCACCGAATAGAAGCTGATGATTATCAAATAGATAAACGCGACAGTACATCGAAATGGCATGTTCATTATGATGATAGTCAAACCTCACCTAAAGTCCTTAGAGGTAACAAACCTGATAAAATTTCTCACGAGATAAAGGATAACATATTTGGCAGACCGCGTCAACTGTGATTTTAAGGGGGCTACCCCTTCTTTCCAGTTCCATTCACGCACAATCGTGACTTTTTAATTGACAAGATGGGTACAATATGTTATCTTTGTTCGTAAATCGAACAAAGATATATTAGTTTCAAATATATCAATAAATTATGATTATTTTCCAGAACGCTTTACGAGGAGGTTCTTATGGCTTTCTATCGCGCCGGTCTTGCCACCTATGGGGTGGTATTGGTCTGGCTGATGCTTTTCGGGGGGATCACCACCGCCGCCGCCCAACCCAACACGGTTACGGTCGTCACAGACAATATGGGGTCTAAGCTTCAAATCGATGGTGCCGATTTTATGGTCATCGGTATGAATTGGGACTATTTCCCCATCGGCACAAACTATACCTACAGCCTTTGGTCACAACCGGATGATATTATCAGGGATGCCCTCGCCGGGGAAATGTCGCTCCTTAAAGCAATGGGGGTTAATACCATCCGAATGTATACCGGCGTCCCGCCGCGCTGGGTACAATACATTTATGAGGAATATGGGATTTATACGGTACTCAACCATTCGTTTGGACGGTATGGTGTCACCATAGATGGCGTCTATACCTACGCCACCAATTATGCCGACCCGCGGACCCGACAATTCCTGTTGGATGAAGTCAAAGCAATGGTCAATGAGTTCAAGAATACCCCGGGACTATTGATGTGGTTGCTTGGCAATGAAAATAATTACGGTTTGGTGTGGAGTTCTGCCGAAACAGAAGCCCTACCCGAAGGTGAGCAACAAGCCGCAAAAGCCCGCTATATGTACTCGCTGTTTGGGGAAGCCACCCGCCTGATTCAATCCATAGACACCAACCATCCGGTATCTATGGCAAACGGCGATATTCAATATCTGGATATTATTGCTGAAGAAGTTCCGACACTGGATATTTTCGGGACGAATGTGTATCGTGGGATTTCGGTAGGGGATCTGTTTCAAGATGTCAAAGAGAAGATGGGCATACCGGTGATGTTCACCGAATTTGGTTGCGATGCCTATAACGCGAAGGAAATGCGGGAAGATCAGTATCATCAGGCGCAAATTTTGTTGGGACAATGGCAAGAGATCTACGAGCAATCCTATGGTAAAGGACGGGTGGGCAACGCCATTGGCGGCTTAACCTTTCAATTTAGTGATGGCTGGTGGAAATATTTACAAGAAGAAAATTTAGATGTACACGATACCCATGCCTCCTGGCCCAACGGGGGGTATCCCTTTGATTATGTGGAAGGTGAAAATAACATGAACGAGGAATGGTGGGGCATTTGCGCGAAGGGTCCCACCAACGAGCGCGGACTTTACCAACTGTACCCGCGCGCCGCGTATTACGCCTTAATGCGGGCGTATGAACTTCAGCCGTATGATCCAGAAACAACGCTGGAGACAATCCGGGCTCATTTTGGGGGATTGAACCCGATGGTTGATGTCTTGCGGGCACGGGGTGATAATGCCGCTTTAACCGCCCAACGCCTCCAAAAGGTGCGGGTCAGCGGGTTGCGGATGGAATTTGAGACCATCAGCAGCGGCGGTAACAACGTGAGCACCCCCGATAACCTAATTGCTGGGGAAGAAGGTACTTACCCTGCCTTTAAGGGGTTCGATCATCTGCAATCCTATTACGTGGATGTGGAAGCGAAGCCCGCAGATAATGTGCGGGCAACCGTTTCCATCAATTATTTGGGGCACGTGCCGGTGAATCCGATAGACGAAATCTTTTACGAAAATCGTGGCCGCCCGAAAACCGTCTTAACCCCCGATGGACGGAGCGAACTCAGCGACATCGAACGGTTAAAGGTCTATAATGCCAGTGTCTCATGGGAAAGTAAATGGTTTAACCTTGATGGATTCTATCGCACCGGACATTATCATTGGGGATATGAAGGTGACTTTTTCGGATTGTACCGGGAAGCGAACTACGGACCCAACATCGATACGTACAACGGTGAAGCACCACTTGGTATTGAAGTAACGGGCAAAAAAGCACTTACCGGGCTGAAAATCGCCTACGGGCCCGAACTCTGGTGGGGGGCAAATCCGGCAGTATTGATGAAATACCAACGGCGGGTAGGTCCGTTCCAAATGACCGGTATCGTTCAAGAAGATATAGATAATCAGGTGGGTGCGGTTAGTTCCTTTGCCGTACCGGAACCGACGAATCGCAAGGCAACCCTCCATCTAAAGACGACCCGAGGAATTTTCGGTGTGGAAGTGGGCGGTATTATGTCCGGCCAAACCAAAATTGATGAGACATTTCAGGTCATCCGTGGCTCGGAGGGGAATTACACCGTCTATCAAGATCAAATTAAAATGGAAGATACCTTTGGCGGCAAAATTAAACTCACCGCTACCAAAGGAAAAATAAAATGGTATGCGCAAGGCGCCGCCATGGGTTTGGTTGCCGATGGTGGACCCGATGCGACCCAAACTTACACGGGCTGGCGGCTCAAAGATAGCGGCAGTGGGAATCAATGGAACATTTTAAGCGGCTTTACGTACAATATCAATAGCGCGTGGCAAGTTGCACCCAATTTCCTTTGGCAAAAACCGGTTGAAGGACCGATCCCGGCCGGTGTACCGGCGCCCGGCAAACCGCGCAATATTTTGGATGACCCCTTTGCCGTGCGCAGCAACCGTGAAACGACCGCCGGCGAACTGCTCATCACTTACGACCCCACACCGGGCTCGTGGATGTACGCCTGGGATAGCGATGAAAAAGAAGATGCGAAACTCGCCGCCAGCGTCGGGTTTGTTTTCCGCCACCAACCTACCACTCAAGATGCCGCTATCGGGATTCTGGGGGATGGTCGTACAACGTTCGCCTTTGATGGCGCACCGCCGGCGCGGGATGTGTGGGAAGCATACGCTCGGGTCGTCTCTAAATTTCGTCCCGATATGGGTCTGATCGCCAATCTGTATGGCGGAATCGGTGAACCCAACGGCAATGATGCGCGCGAAATCACGCGATACGGGGTGGATGTCCGGCTCGCACTCCAACACATCAAAATTCAAACCTCCGTGAAGATCGACGATTGGGGTCCCTATGATTACCACCGCGATTTTAATTTGACGTATCCTTTGCAACTAGAAGCTGATGTCTCGCATGTTCTGGGTAAAATCGATTGGTTTGATGTCCCCCAAACCCGCTGGGGAGTCAATGTCAAATGGCGATCACTGGATCGAAACTCTCCCCGCTATTGCCCAGTGGAAGTGGTGAACGATATTGGTGTGCTGGAATGCGATCCCACGGCCCCCGGTCAGGATGAGGGCAACGAATGGGAAATCCGAACCTATCTGCATGTGAACGTGCGCTAATCCAGACCCCTCAATGGAATAGAAAGTCCCATGAACCGGTCTCAACACATCGAATCAAAAATACGTGAGTTAATCGATCACATGTCCATTGACGAGAAGGTCGGTCAACTGACCCTGATAACGAGTGCAGAGGGGCAGATACCCGATTCCTTGCGCGAGGACATCATCGCGGGTCGAATTGGTGGCATATTGAACGAAACCCAGCGGGAGGTCATCCATGAACTTCAACGAATTGCCACTGAAGAGAGCCGCCTCGGCATTCCACTGTTGGTCGGGCGGGATGTGATTCACGGCTTCAAAACAATTTTTCCGATCCCGTTAGGACAAGCGGCAACGTGGAATCCGACTCTTATTGAACAAGCGGCACGGATTAGTGCGCAGGAAGCCGCATCCACCGGTATCAATTGGACATTTGCCCCTATGATGGACATCGCGCGAGACCCGCGTTGGGGGCGCATCGCGGAATCCCTCGGAGAAGACCCCTATTTGACGGGCGTTCTCGCCGCTGCAATGATACGGGGTTTTCAGGGAACAGACCTTTCCGCACCCGACAGTATTGCCGCCTGTGCCAAACATTTTGCCGGGTACGGCGCAAGCGAAAGCGGGCGGGATTACAACACCACTAACATCCCAGAAAATGAGCTCCGAAACGTCTATTTACCCCCATTCAAAGCGGCAGTGAATGCCGGTGTCGCCTCAGTGATGACCTCCTTCAGCGATATTGACGGCGTACCCGCCACCGCCAACGAAAAACTGCTCCGGCACATCCTGCGGGACGAATGGCAGTATGATGGACTGGTTGTCAGTGATTGGGATGCCATCTACCAACTGATTGAGCATGGATTGTGCGCCAATAGTAAAGAAGCCGCTTATGAAGCCGCAAACGCCGGCGTTGATATGGAGATGTTTAGCCAAACGTACCGCGAACACCTGCCCGAATGGGTTGCCGAGGGTAAACTATCTATGGCACAAATCGATGCTCTGGTTGCAAATGTCCTACGGATGAAATTCCGGTTGGGGCTATTTGACCAACCTTATACGCGGGCAGAAGATTTCCCACCGGTTGCCAATGCCAGTTTCCGGCAAGCGGCATATCAGACGGCGTTGGAGAGCATCGTTTTGTTGAAAAATGAAAACCACGTGTTGCCGCTCTCTAAAACAGAGTTGCCCACACTGGCAGTTATGGGACCCTTGGCGGATGATGGTTACGAACAACTCGGTACCTGGATTTTTGATGGTGATACCGCCCTCAGCCAAACCCCGTTACAAGCTTTACGAGCGGCAATGAACGGCGAGAATAGCCTCCGCTATGCCCGCGTGATGGAAACAACCCGCCAAAATACACGTGAAGGTTTTGCCGGAGCAATCCAACTGGCAAAGCAATCAGAGAAAATCCTGCTTTTTCTCGGCGAGGAGTCGATCCTTTCCGGCGAGGCACATTGCCGCGCGGACATCCGCCTGCCGGGCAATCAGGAAGAATTAATCCACGAATTGGCGAAACTCGGCAAACCTTTGATCGTCGTCATCATGGCGGGCAGACCGCTGGCATTGCAAAACGTGATCGACAAGATTGATGCGCTATTGATGGCATGGCATCCGGGTACCATGGCAGGAACGGCAATTGCCGATCTGCTACTGGGAAATGCCGCCCCATCCGGCAAACTACCGGTCACTTTTCCGCGAGTAACCGGTCAAATTCCGATCTATTACAATCAAAAAAATACAGGACGTCCGGCAACACCAGAAACCTACATCCACATTGATGAGATTGAACGCGGCGCACCCCAAGTATCACTGGGCAACACCTCATACCATTTTGATGTGCATTATACACCGCTTTTTCCGTTTGGGTTTGGCTTGTCGTACACCCAGTTTGAGTACCGTCATCTGCAAGTGAATCCATCGGAAATCAAATTAGGAGAGTCGATTACCATCCGTGCTAACATCCGAAACACTGGTGAGCGGGAAGCTGCGGAAATCGTGCAACTTTATGTGCGCGACCTCGTGGGCAACGTCACCCGTCCGGTGAAAGAACTCAAAGGATTTCAGAAAATCCGCTTGCAGCCCGGTGAGCAAACAACTGTAACGTTTAACCTGAGTACAGACGAGTTGGCATTTTATAACCGTAACATGGTGCGAGTTACCGAACCGGGGGATTTCCATGTCTGGATTGGCAGCAGTTCTGCTACCGGATTGCGGGGGGAGTTTGCCATCATCCCCTGAAAACCGTATAAACTTTAAGTATTTTCAGTTAGGAGGTATCACAATGAATATTTTGGAAATGTTACCCAATATTGTGGCGATGATCAGTTCGTTGATAGCCATTTTTTTACTTTATAAGCTCACCCAAAAAGTGCACGGTGGCAGTCTGGAAAAAATGGTAAAATTACTCAGTATCGGCATCTTTTTTTCGGTGTTTATCCATGCCGGGTTTGAGCTGGCTGAGGTTTTTGGTTTTTTGAGTATCGCACTCCTGCGGTACGTTATGGGTGGGTTAATATCCATCGGCTCCATTTGTTTTATCATTGCCGCGTGGATCGGCTTGAAATCCTTTGAATAGAAAGAGAAAGAGACAAAACATGGATGACAAACACGTAATTATGGACTTATTGACCGAACTGGTAAAGAAT
Source organism: Gemmatimonadota bacterium (assembly GCA_003697105.1). Lineage (GTDB taxonomy): Bacteria > 4572-55 > 4572-55 > J002 > J002 > J002. The sequence goes on from RFFQ01000160.1 coordinate 10,109, forward strand.
AAAATGGCAATTTTTGGGGAGGGGGCAGTCCGTAAAGTTCAACAACTTCCCCATCTCGTGGTAGATAACTCTGGAACGGTCGTATCTATTTCCGGGGACTTGGAACAAGCGGTTAAAGATGTATTTTTGGTTTACGAAAAATTTTCGGGGCGGACTTCCACCATTTCCGGACGGATATTATTGAAAAAATTGATAACATACAAATTTCCCCAACACAACCACCTAAAAAGATTGATCCACGATGCCTCAGAGTTTTGAACCCCACGCTTTCCGGTAAAAGATTACCGCAATTCAATTTCGATGCACTTTACCGAGCGATTCCGAATCTGAGTCACAATGTCTCCATCAAGACAATCTCCTTGAAACGTCTGCACCGAATCCTCTTGATCGACCACAATCCATTCTGCCGGAGAAACCGCCCCCATTCCAAACGTATCTTTGCGCGCCGGATTGTGGTACACCACCAAAACAGACCCCAGAAACATAAAGCTGAACGTATTCGCCGACAATTCAACTTCCTGCCATGTGCCACCCACCTTCAACCGGTGGGTGTGGGATGTTGTGGTGAACAGCCATCCCGGTAGTGCCGGGTTTAACTTTAGTTGCAATGCGCCATCTGGATGAACCTGAAACGGCGTTTGTCCCACCGCCATGATCATCAAGATATTAATAAACTCTGCCGTGGCGCCACTTAACCGGGCGACAAACCCGTTACCGTGAATCGACGGGTCCGGGTTGGCACTGCTGACAATAAATGAAGAATTTTCCAGAATACTTCTACCGTAAATTTCAGGGTTAAAAAACGGTACAAAAACATGCCGGAAATCATGATAAAACGCAGTGTAGAAGCCATTTTTCAGGAGTTCCAACATGTACTTATATTCCATGTGCAACCAAATCGACTCATTTTCAAACCAACCCGGTGAAAAGGTGCGGGCACGTCCTATTTCCATAGGTTCCCGCGCTAGGGATTCGTTTACTTTGAACATCTTTAAATGGCGGTCATACAAGCTACTTTTTCGGAGATTTACAATCAACTTGCGGGAGGTTTCCGTTCCGGGATGGCACCGCAAGAAATGGACAGGACCTTCTAAGAAGAGGGGCAACGCCCGCGATTCAAATCGCTTTGCCCGAAAACAGGGCAACCCGTTTTCATTGTGCTTGACCTGCCCCTGTTCGTTGGTGATGATCTCATAATCCACCACCGTATTGATAAAATAAGTCGATAAAACCCCATTTTCCGGGTTCCAGGCGTTATCAATACCATCATTTACGATGCGAAGTGCCGTAATCAGATACGCTTTAATATCCGAAATGGGAACGGGTGATTCATGACCCCGGATACCGAACCGGGTGGATTGCCGGTAATCTTCTTTTGCCGTGGTGGCGCGATCCCAAAAGTCATAAGGGGATAAATCTTGGCGGAAAAGCGTGTACCACCGGGTCATAAATAGTTCCAATTCTTCAAAAATATAGAATAGCGTATCCGGCGGAAGCGTATCCAGTGCCGCTTGTAAAAATAGAATGTGCCGTTTGATTTCTAACGTCTCGCTAACACTGGAACCAATCAATCCCGGCAGACCATTAAGCGCATCATACCAGTTGGGTTTATCGGCTTCCATCTCCACCCCAATACCGGCGGGGTCGAGCGATGCCAGCTTGTTGGTGATCAGGCAAAGCAGTTTAACAAACAAAGTGGTCTGGTACACCTCACCGTTGCCCCAATCAGTACGAACCTGATGCCGCCAAGAGGCACGTTTGTTAAGGAGGGCTTCTTTTTCTTCATCCCACACCACCGCGTTAAGTTGCATGGGTTTGCCTTCCCATATCACATATTTATCATCACGGGATTGCACCCGGTGCGCGTTATCGTAAAACGTAAAGGTCTTTTTTTCAAACAGTAGATGCTGTTTCTTTTCAGGATAGAGCGCCAGATAGTTTTCGATCAAATCCAGATTATACGTCCAGTGATCTGTCCAGAAGCCCTCGCCATGTTCCGCATCGTGATGTTTTTGGCAAATACCTAACAGGTCACCCAAGAACATTTCCGGGTCGCCGTTAAGGTGAATCTCCCGCTGATTTAGTTCGATCATCAACTCGCCGGGGGTAAACGGTTCTTTCAAGAGGGCACGCACTTCTGCCACCGAACCCGCCTCCAGATAATCCGCCAACACAGCCGCTAACCGGTTTGCATCCGGGCAGGTAAACCGGGTTTCTTTAATCACCAACGGGTTAAATCCGTCCAATTGGATCAAATTGACAAACTGTTCCACATTTCCATCACCCACATCAGGGTTGAAAAAGAGGTCACACCGCCGGTTCTGATTCACATCGCGGAAATTACCATTTCCTTGGGAATAGGGAGTGGGGGTCAGGCGGAAGTCGTTATAGTCGCGTTCCAGATCGCCATGCTTACGGGAGTACAAATGGAGGGTTGACCGCCCTTGTTTTCCTGTCAGGGTATAGGGAAAACCGCCCCGGAGCACATTATCCAAAAAATTTTGACGGGCATAGAAGTTCAATGCCGGTTCATTACTAAAAATAAAGTTATGTTGGGTTAATTCATCGATCAGTTCCTGATTTTCAACAAGCTTAGTGTCAATGTAAGCGGGTTTGGTGATCCGCGGAATCCGCTCATTTAAGGCGGCTACGGAATGGGCATGTCCAATGATGGAGGTGAACGTATAGCAGGAATGGGGGTCAATCGTGGTCTGAAAAAGCCCCATCGCACATGGTAACCGGTTTTCCAGCATTTGCCCGGCGAGCAATTCGTCACCTGCGCCCATCAAAAACCGTTCAGGATAATCGTAATTTCCCCGCCGTCCAAAAATATGTTCGGGGTCAACAAGGGTGGGTGCAATCTGCCCATCAACCTCAAATCCGACATAAAAATTGCCTTTTTGGATGCGCACCACATCCGGGCGGTCTGCCGGTTCCACTTTGCCCTTAAAAAACGGCACGTGATGGTCTAGGTTGGTAACCTCTACAAATGCCTCTACCAAGCGCCGCATATTTTTCAACCCGAAATTGTCGATCCCGTACGGGATAATCAAGGGTAACCCATCCAGCCCTTCCACTGCTATTTTGGACGCTGTGATATTCTCAATCCGGAGCCGGCGCACCAGACCGGCATATTCCGCATTGGGGATGGTGAAATACTCCACGGTCATGTTCAAACCAAGTGTGGGGTTCTTTTCTTCTAGGATTACATGAGCCGGTTGGATGGTCAGCCGTTGGGTGCGCTGCATGTGTTTATCTCTAAGATGATCCTGAAACGGCTCATAAAACTGGTTCTGAACTTTGAGAAAGGTACGAAATCCCTGTGACGGTACCAGTTGATATGCCCAATTTGCCGGCAGAAACTCCATGATGGGGTGGTGTTTGCCTTCAATGCCCATACTGCACACACATTGTCCCCGGTTCACATAAAACACCCACATGGGAATACCACTCTTACCCGCCACACCGGGGAAAAAGCTGGCAAATAATTTAGCGGAATTATAATTTTCGATGACAACGTCACCGGTGCTGGTAAGATGATAGGATGGAGTTTTTGGATACATCATAATCGTCCTTTCTGCCGGTTAGCCGCCGTGTAAAAAGCAACGGACAAAGTGGTTATCCGCTAATTTTGTTAGGGGAGGCATCTGCTCCCGGCATTGGGGGGTGGTATGTGGGCAACGACTGGCAAAGGGACAGCCCCGGCTTTCCGGCCGCCACGTGGGAATCTCTTTTTTTTCGACTTCAGGTAGAGAAATACGCGAACCCCGTTTATGCGGGTCGGGCACTGCCGAAAGGAGTAATTGCGTATAGGGATGTTGGGGGTTTGAGGTTACATCACGGCTGTCACCGGTTTCTACCATGTGACCCACGTACATCACCGCAATCTCCTCCGTGAAGTAGCGGGCAGTGGCAATATCATGCGTAATGTACAAAAAGGCGGTATTAAAGTCCTCTTTCATCGCTTCCATCAAATTCAAAATACCCAGCCGGATGGAAACATCTAGGGCGGAGGTCGGTTCATCCGCCAAAACCACTTCCGTACCGAGCGCCAATGTTTTGCCGATACACACCCGTTGGCGCTGCCCGCCACTCAGTTGGTAGGCATATTTTTTTGCCGTTTGCTCTACCGGAATTAGACCGACTTTTTCCAACACAGAATAGACCTTATCCTCCAGTTCGGATTTATTTTGAACAATCTTGTGGATTTGCAACGGGCGGGCAATATGATGAAAAACCGTATGCACCGGATTCAAAGCGCCGTACGGGTCTTGAAAAATCATTTGCACCTTCCGGCGGTATGCCATGACGGACGCTTTGTCCGTAAATGTGGCAATATCATTCCCTTGGAACAAAATCTCACCGGCAGTTCGCGGATATTGCAAGGAGATCACCCGTGCAGAAGTGCTTTTGCCGCTCCCGGATTCCCCCACGATCCCTAACGCACGCCCCGGATAAAGATTGAATGAGACATCGTTCACCGCCCGCATGTACTGCTTCGTAAAAATGCCCTGTTTGGTGGGGAAGTCCTTGACCAAATGGCGAACTTCCATGATCGGCTGAAGGCTCATCACTCCGCTCCTCCTTCAGGTGTGGGGAACAGGTGGCACGCCACCTGCCGTCCGGGTTCAATCTCGATTAAGGGTGGGTTTTCTCGTTTACAAATATCCATACATGCCTCACAGCGAGGGGCAAAATAGCAACCGGGCGGCGGGTCCCACAGGTTCACCGGAAAACCGGAAATCCCGCTTAGTACCTTTTTCTCCCCGCTTAATAACGGAAACGAGTTGATCAGCCCATTTGTGTACGGATGTTTGGGATCAAGGATGACCTGTTCAGATGTCGCCAATTCCACAATTCGCCCCCCATACATGATCGCGATCCGGTCGGAAATTTCGCCCAACAGACTCAAATCATGGGTAATCAGGAGAATTGTAAAGCCAAATTGGTGTTTCAGTTCCTCCAGTTTTGCCATGATTTCCCGCTCAACCACCACATCGAGCGCGGTCGTCGGCTCATCCATAATAATCATTTGGGGGTCGAGTGCCAACGCAATGGCAATCACGACCCGTTGGCGCATCCCGCCACTAAATTGATGGGGATAATCGTTCATCCGATCCGGGCTGATACCGACTCGTTCCAGAAGGTTTGCCGCTTGTGCCACGGCGTCTGCTTTGGAAATATTCCGGTGCGCTAAAATGACATCGCACATTTGGTCGCGGATGGAGACCACCGGATTGAGGCAGTTCATCGCGCTTTGAAACACCACGCTAATATCGTTCCAGCGGATACGACGCAAGCGCTCCTCGTCCATGCAGAGAATATCCTCACCATTAAATATCACCTCGCCCTCCGGAATCAATGCCGGCGGCTTGTGCAGACGCAAAATGGAAAACGCCAGCGTACTTTTGCCACAGCCGGATTCACCCGCCAGACCCAGGGTTTCCCCCCGCTTGACCGTCAAATTGACCCGGTCAACCGCTCGGACGGGTTTTTTCTCCGTCAAATAGTCCACGCAAAGATTGCGAATTTCCAAGATAGTACCGGTGGATGATCCTTGATTCACGCCAACTCCTTATCATTTCTTGCTTTTGCTAACCGTTTTTGTTGAATCTCGTTATACCGTTTTTTCCATAAACCCATATTACCGCCGCCTTTTAATTGCGGGTTGCTGACATAATCCATACCCATGTTCAGCAGAGCCAACCCCCCGCCAAAGATCGAGATGGTAATGGCAGGTGCTAACATCTCCCACCATGCCCCGACGATCAAAGCGGAGTTGTTTTGTGCCCACAGAAGCATTGTACCCCATGTTACGACGCTGGGGTCACCTAAACCGATGAATTCCAAACCGGCTTCCGCCAGTACCGCATATAGCGTTGTCCCCACAAACTGACCGGCAATCAGGTTGATAACATTGGGCACCATTTCCACAACAATAATGCGCCATTTGGATTCACCAATTGCTTCGGCGGCGGTAATAAACTCCCGTTTTCGGATGGATAAGGTTTGAGAACGGAGTACCCGGGCGCCCCACGCCCATGAGGTCACACCAATGATGATGGCAATGGAATGCGGTCCGGCTTCACCTAAAAATGCCGCCAGCACTAAAATCAGCGGTAAATTCGGGATAACCAACACCACGTTCATCATAAACACCAGCAATTCATCCACTTTACCGCCCATATATGCCGCCGTCACACCCATTAACACCGCGATCACGGTTCCGATCAGCCCCGCACCAAAGCCAACCAGTAGAGAAATCCGCGCCCCATAAATCAATTGGCTCAACACATCCTGACCGGCGCGAGTTGTACCCAGCCAATGCCGGCGGCTGGGAGGCTCATGCCCCGGATCGTGACGGGAATAGCCCGCAATCCGTTTTTGCAGTGGTAGCGGTATTTCGGTACCGGTTTGGGTCTCAATGGTGCGGAGGAACTCATGCTTATCTTCAAATCCGTGCCCTTTTAAGGCGGCTAAAGTGGCTTCTATTTCGGCAGACATTCCCTCTATTCCGGCTAATTTTTCGAGGGTTTCATCTGTAATTTTGTATTTAATTGGGTCGCGTTCCAGCGCACCGTACGGCGCAATGAGCGGAGCAAACACCGCCAGCAATACAAACGTGCCGATAATAGTCGCACCGATCACCGCCGGCGAGTTGCCCTTAAAAAAGCGGATTATACTTTCGAGAAATCGACTCATTTCAATCACTCATTATTTCATTGACGAAGCCGCGGATCCAGCCAGAGATAAAGCAAATCCGCCACAAAATTAGCTACCAGAACACAGATCACGATGATCAGCATCAGTGCCTGAATTAATGGGTAATCACGCACCATCACGCCTTTGAGCATCAGGTTGCCTAAACCCGGGTAATTAAAAACAATCTCCACAAAAATTGCCCCACCGACGATAAAGGCAATCGCCATGGATACCGCGGTGATAACCGGTAAAATTGCATTGCGAGCGGCATACTGGAACATCACCCGCCGCCGGCTCAGACCCTTGCCAACCGCCATACGGATGTAATCCTCACTTAACAAATGGATCATGCTGTTCCGCATGTGAAACAGCCAGCCGCCAATGCTGATCAGCACCATCGATAAAATCGGCAGAATAGCGTGATAGAGTACATTACCGATAAAGGTTAGATTCCAGCCGGGGTCAAGGTCGGGGTCATAGCCATAAGAGATGGGAAACCATTCCAGCACCAGCCCGAAGATGTAAAAAAGAATCATCGCCATGACGACTGCCGGAAACGCACCCAGCACTAAAAATGTCGGGGATGCCAGTTTATCAAACCAACCCCCTTGATGGTAGGCGGCATAAATGCCCATCAAACTCCCAATAAGAATACTGATAAGGGTGGCAGAGCCTGAAATAAACAGCGTCCATGGGAGGGCATAGCCGATCACCTCCGAAACCGGCGTAGGGAAAAACAGAACACTTGGACCCAAATCCCACGTGAAAACACTCTTTAGATACGCGCCATATTGCACGTACCAGGGTCCCTCCACAAAGCCATATTGCGCCTTCAACGCCGGTAACTGCTCCGGCGTAATCTTGCCCTGTGCGGCGGCAAACATGATCTCAAACGGGTCACCGGGCATTAGGCGCGGTAGGGCAAAATTCACGGTAATTGCCACTAAAAACGCCGCCAGATAAAACAGAAACCGTCGAACTAAAAAACCCATAGCATACCCCTTTAGCGCAGATGTAAGTGGTTGATTAAAATAACCCGTTCCCCGGCATCATAAAAATTAGGATTGATGTACGGATTATCTTCGGTGGGCCAACCGACAAACCGCTTTGTGGTGTACTGGTACCATGTCGGATTGGAGAACACCGGAATAATCATCAAATTTTGGGCGACAACTTCCTGCAACTGACTAATGATTCGTCGTTGTTCTGCTTCATCCCGAACGGTGACGTACCGGTCTAGCAGACTATCGACAGCGGCAGCGCTCCAACCATGCTTGGCTTCAAAAACACCGGCTTTATCAATGTTTTGAGAGTGCAAAAGCGGGGCGTAAAAGCGATACGGCGTGACACCGGTCATCCCATACAACATCCCCACCTCAAATTCACGATTATTCCAATTGCTAACATACTGCCCCCATTCAACCGTCTTGGTTTTCGCATTAACCCCCACGTATTTGAGGTCTTCCGTGATCATCTGCACGCTTTGAATCCAATCCGTCCACCCACTGACAACCATGATCGAGAACTCAATCGGTGACCCATCTTTATTTTCACGGATGCCGTCGCCATCGGAATCGATATACCCCGCGTCGTCCAGTATCTGTTTCGCTTTTTCGGGGTTGTATTCATTCAACCAATCATATTTTTGATTAACGTCATCATCATACCACGCCGCAAAAAAATCACCGATCCCCGTGATGTGCGGGTTGAGTGAAGCATAGCCGTATGTTGCCAGCTCGACTACGCTTTCCCGATCCAGTGCCAGACTAAATGCCTGCCGGAAGTTCAGGTCGTCCAGCGGTGGCTTATCCAGATTGAGGTTTAAGAAAATCGGTGATCCCGCCGGATACCAATAGCGATTGTGCTCGGGGTCTTTTGCCACGAACGTTTTCTCAATATCGGGGATAAAATTAGAACCCCAGTCAATTTCCCCGCGGATCAAAGCGGCTTGTACTTGCGCGTTACTTTGGTATTGGCGCAGCCGGACACAATCGATATACGGCTTGCCCTCTTCCCAATAATAGGGGTTACGACAGACGGTGATTTGATACGGGCTGAAACGTTTCACCTCCGTAAAGGGTCCCGATCCCACCGGATGTTTATTGGTAAATAATTCGGGATTTTCAACATTCTGCCAGATGTGCTTTGGGACAATGTATTGGCTAGGGATCGACCATTCAACCGTTGTATTCACTTGCGTCAGATGAAACCGAACCGTGCGGTGATCCACTTTTTCTACCCATTTGATTTTCGGAGTCTCTCCCACGAACAGTCCCGCCACATCAACTGCCGGGAATTTTTTCGCCATCTCGAAGGTAAAAATCACGTCATCAGCGGTCAGCGGCGTACCATCCGACCAACGCAGACCCTCCCGTAAATAATAAGTGATAGAGAGGAGGTCATCCGAATACTCAAAATGTTCGGCTAGGCGGTACTCGATGCGATTTTGGCGGAAATTATAGACGACCAGAGGCTCATAAATAAACCCCGGCGCCGGACTGCGGTTTACATTTTGGGTATAGGGATTGAAATTTTCAATAAAAGCGATGGTAAGAACGGGACCATCGATGGTTCCACCCCGTTTTTGCGCAAAGAGAGGTATGGAAAACATCAGTAACACGATGAGGACGGCGATAAGGGTATGTTTCATAATCCAAAAATCCCGGCTTATTTCAAAAAATGGACGACGGAGGGTTTGGGGGTACGGTCAACATAGAAAAGACCCCAATGTTTTTCAACTTCATTGGCGGGGGAGCTATCCCCGCCACCTTTCCACGGTTCATCAAACACTTCAAACCAAAATGTGGTGATCTGGTTTCCCTCGATCCATTGGGTTAAGTCCCGTAAAAACTGCTCCTGTCTTGCCAAACTGACTTCACCTTTGATCAACGTCCCCTGCTGCCCCTCCCCGATTTTGCTGGCGTTGTAGTCGGTTGCCCAACCGGTTTCGCCGAGGACGATCACCTTATTTGGATGCCGGGCTTGAATATCATGGTACACGGAATCCGTCCAACTGATGGCATTTGCCAGCCGCTGACCATTCCACAGGGCGTAGGCGTGCATCACAATAAAATCAATTTCGTCTGCCACGGTCTGGCTTTCTGGTTTATTCCAAAAGTTGTAATCATCGGCGGTCGTCACTGGCTGGGATACATACCAACGAACCGCACGGATATATTGGATCAAGGTTTTTTGCGCGAGTCGGTGTCCCGACCAAAAGACTTGCGTTTCGTTGCCGGCATTCACCGCGATGACAATATCTTTAAACTGATTTGCCAGAGCGATCCCGCGGGCTACCTGTGCCAGATTCTGTTGCTGGTAAAGGGGATTATCGTTTTCGGTGGTGAGCCAGATACCAAGCATCACTTTTAGGGGGAGGTCATTCTTGCGGATAACCTCCAAAATGCGCTCCGAGTCATCATCAGCCCCGTAAATCCGGATCAGATTCCAATGCTGGGTGATAATGTTCAAATCTTCGAGGATTTCCGCTTCAGAGGGTCCCCGGATGCCCGGTGCTTGACCTGCCCGAAAGGGTCCATAGGAGACGGCGTTACCAATCCATTTGCCATCAACGTTGGGTTGAAATTCACGAGGATGGAACGGGTCTGCTTTCGGTATTGAGGCGATTGTTTGGCGTAGTTCATCAACCGAAGGGGTCTGCGCCGTAATGGGAGGCACATTTACACAAGCGATCCATACCCCCCCGTACAACGCCACAATCACCCATAACATGGGACGGTTCATTGCTCAACCTTAGCCTTTTTTGTGGTGCATGACTGCCAGCCTTTTGAAGACCGGCAGCCATACGAATGCGCAAAAAACGTCTTTTTGGTATGTCCGAAGAGGACATTTGTCCTTATTTCAGCAAGACCATCTTCTTGCTAGCCGTAAAATCACCGGTTTGGAGGGTGTAAATGTACGTGCCGGTATCCAATTGATCCGCCTTAAAATGGACGGTGTAAGACCCCGCATCCTGGAACCCATCCACCAACGTTGCCACTTCCTGACCGGCAATCGTGTAAACACTGAGGGTGACATAGTCCGCTTGAGCCAGATCGAACCGGATCGTTGTCGTTGGGTTGAAGGGATTCGGATAATTTTGACCTAGCCGCATCACCGCTGGGGTGGCAACGGCTGTCGTTTCAATCACCATCGTATCATCCGTGTAGAAATAGATATTATCCACATAGACGGTGTTTGGGTCACCGGAGATAATCAACTGGGCTAAATGTTCACGAGCTTGCAAACCGGTGAATGCCGAGAGGGGAATATCAAATTGAACCCATTCTCTGGTCACCAACGCCGGGTCTGAGTTGGCATCGAAGGTGAGTTCATGTTCGGAATCATCACCGCCACCATAGGCGCCATCCGCGCCAAAATCGACCAACTTGATGCGGAAGACCGCCGGCAAGTCCGTCGGGTCTGGCGTCCAGATGTCCATGTGAAAATAGAGCATGTCAGAAGCATCAATGGGATTGCTGATAAATTCGATGCCGGCATACACGAGGTTGGTATAGAGTTTGGTATCGTTCCCTTCAATTTGTACATCCTCGACATCGGCGGCATCCCAATCAGCAGACCACGTATCCACGGGCACATCGGGATAGGGGTTACTGAACAAGGAAATCACATTTTCGGCGGCAAGGGTGGGTGTGGGAGCGGGTTCTTCGGGTTCGTCCGGTGGGGGTGGTAAAACCCCTTCGGGCACGAGGATATTATCCAGATAAATCACGTTATCTTGGTCACGCGGGGCAAAATCTGGGAAAATAACCAGTTTGTTGTAAGTATTGCCGATGTAAGCAGAAAAATCGTAGGTTAATTCTTCCCACTGGTCTGTGACCGTGTTCGCCACATTAATTTCAACTGGCGGGCTGGCACCTTCAAACTTGACCCGAACATCACTGATCACCGGCTTGTGTACCATCAAGGTGATAATGCTGTTATTTTCGTTAAAAGTAAATTCGCCGATGTCGGTGGTTTCAAAACCGGCCCAATCCATACCGGATTCTCGGGCAATAAATTGGGCAACCATCATCGAAGCATTGGGGTCGGACATATCCGGGTTGGGGATAATTTCCAGCGGGGGATTATCCTGATTTTCAAAAACACGCCATTCCCAGTCGGCGCCGAGACCGCCATCTTCAAAATCGATGAGCACACTGCCGGTAAGTTCCATCGCATAAAAATAGATGTTATCCACATAGACCGTATTGGGGTCGCCGGAGATAACCAGTTGGGCAAGATGCTCGCGTGTCACCAGACCGGTAAACGCCGAAAGCGGAATATCAAACTGAATCCATTCTCCGGTGATTAAGGGCGGGTTGGAATTTGCATCGAAGGTGAGTTCATGCTCGGCGTCATCACCGCCACCGTAGGCACCATCGGCGCCAAAATCCACCAATTTGATGCGAAATACGGCGGGTAACTCGGTTGGATCGGGTGTCCAGATATCCATGTGAAAATGGGACATCGTCGAAGCGTCAATGGTTTGGGAGACAAACTCAATGCCGGCATAGTTCAGATGGGTGTAGAGTTTGGTATCGTTGCCTTCAATTTGCACATCCTCCACATCGGCATCATCCCAATCGGCAGACCACGTATCCACCGGCACATTTTCATAGGCATTGCTAAAAAGCGAAATGACATCTTCTGCCGGTACGGTCGGTGTGGGAGCGGCAACGTCTGGCTCCGCCGGTGGCGTGATGTTCCCTGCCGGAAGTTGAATGTTATCAAAATAAATCACGTGATCGGCATCGCGCGCGCCAAAGTCAGGAATGATGACGAGCCGGGAATATTGATTACCAATCGCACCGGAAAAATCGAAGGTTAGCTCCTCCCACTGATTGGTGACCGTGTTTGGCACTTGAATTTCCACAGCCGGACCCACCCCTTCAAACTTAACGGCAACATTGCTGATAACAGGCTTGTGAACCATAAGGGTGATGGTGCTATTATCGGCAGTAAATTCAAATTCATCTATATCATTGGTAAAACAGAGCGCCCACGGTTGCCCAGTTTGACGCGCCGTAAATTGGGCGACCGTAGCGGACGTATTGGGGTCGGAAACATCTGGATTGGCAATAAATTCCAATGGTGGATTGTCGGCATTTTCACCGACAATCCAAACCCAGTCTGCACCAAGCCCGCCCGGTTCAAAATCTACTTGAACGTATTGCGCCAAGCCCGTCCCGCCCATGCAGACGAACAATACTATTACCACCAAAGATGTAGTAATGTGTTTCATGGTAACCTCCTGACAAGTTATAAGTAAAAAAATTGTGAATGAATTAGCGTACCGGTAACAGCGGCACAAATTACGTTGGGGTCACCCCTAATTTTCCGCGCCGGCGTTCCAGTTCCATGCGAATCTCATGTGCTTTTTCTTCAGTGATGGGAAAGACATACACTGCCCAAATAGCGAGAGCAGAGGTGATAATCGGAATCACCACATCAAAAAAACGGAGTAAAAAGATGGTTTGTTCCGTTTGATTGCCATTCAAATTGACATCAAAACCCGTTGCGTTCAGCAGAAACCCCCCTGCCGCCAATGCGAGAGACATCCCCAGTTTAACAACCCACCAAAAGATAGAACCAAACATTCCTTCCCGCCGCTCATGGGTTTCCAATTCATCCAAATCCACCACATCCGCCACCATAGAAGGCATCAAGGTAAACAAGCCCCCTAATCCGAATGCCAGCAATGGCGTAGGCAAAATCACTAACCACGGAACGGCAGGATTGTAACACACCCATTTTAGGGCATACCCCGCAATGGAGAGTCCAGTAGAAACAAAAAAGGCAGGGCGTTTCCGGATTTTGGTTGCCATCCACGTGACCAGCACCACCACCACAAACGTCGAAACCGCACCGACAGACCCCGCATATCCCACATATTCCGCACCGCGTGTTTGATCGCCACCAAACACGTAATAGATGATCACATAGGATTGAAAAGAGGAGATCATAATAAATCCGTTGAAAACCAAAAAGGTGGCAACACACAATAGTAAAAAGGGTTTGGATTTGAGCACCAACGCAAACCCTTTGAAAAAGCTGAGGATGGTCTTCCAGAAGGGCTCCGTTGGCTTATCGGCAACAGGGTTTGCCTCTACTCCCGGATTGAAGCGCTCCCGTAGAAAGATTGCCGGTAAAATCCCGATGCCAATGGTGACAATGCCAATAATAATCGCCAATCCTGCCGCGCCGGCAATTTGATCTTTGAAAAACCCTTCGTAGGTCATGATCCATAAAAACCAGGGTGCAATTACGTAAGCAAGCTGTCCAATAAAATTTTGCACGCCCATCAGGCGGGTACGTTCGTGATAATCTGGGGTGAGTTCATAACCGAGGGCAACCCACGGGGTGGCAAAAACGGTGTACGCCAGATAAAACAGGATGGAACCAATGAGGAAAAAGACAAAATAGAAGGTTTCGGTTTTACCGCGTGGTAACTGCCACAGCAGGGCAAAAATAATTCCGGCGGCAATCGCTCCCCCCAAAATATAAGGGCGGCGGCGTCCCCACCGGGTGCGGGTGTGATCCGAAATGTAGCCCATCATCGGATCGGTGAGTGCATCCGTAAACCGGGGCAACGCGCCCAGCAATCCAACCAGCGCGGGGTTCATTCCCAATCCTAAGTTTAGGACAATCATCATTCCCCCACTCGCCGCCGCCAGTAGATTGTTGACAAATGCGCCTAACCCGTAAATAACTTTCTGGATAAATGGTATGCGATCCTCAGGTGCAGTTTCGTAGTGTTGTTGTGAACTCATATACAATTCCTTGTATTTTTGATAGAAATCCGACCCTTCATTGGGACATTTGATACACCCGAACCCAGTCCACAACCAACGTTTGGGGAAAAACCGTGTTGGCGGTGGGCGCACCTACATAATTACCACCAACTGCCAAATTCAAAATGATATAAAACGGGTGATCATAGACCCATTCGCCGGGGGTATCCTTTGGTGTAACCACTTGATACAGTTGGTCATCTAAATACCACCGAATCTCATCGGGAGTCCATTCTACCGCAAACAGATGGAAATCCGTATCAAATCGGGCATTGGTTAAGCGGTAAGCGGAAGTGACCGCGGCGCCGGCAGAATAGCCGGGACCATGCAGACTGCCATGAACCACCGTTGGTTCCTGCCCGCGATATTCCATGATGTCGATCTCTCCACATTGGGGCCAGCCTACGGTTTCGATATTTGCGCCGAGCAGCCAAAAAGCGGGCCACAACCCTTGTCCCCACGGCATTTTCATCCGTGCTTCAAAGCGTCCATAAGTGGTCTCAAATTTATCTCGGGTAACAAGACGGGCAGAGGTGTAATTTCGTCCTTCATAGGATTCTTCCCGTGCCGTAATAACCAAATTGCCATTGCCATCTAAGGTGGCATTTTCGGGGCGATCCGTGTCATATTCCAGTTGGGCATTGCCCCAATCCGTGCCAATATCATATCCCCAGCGAGTGGGGTCTGGCACTTCACCAGCCGCACCTTCAAACTCATCTTGCCAAACCAATTGCCACGCGGTGGAATCTCCGGAATCCGTATCACAACCACCGAGGATCAGCACTATCACACCGAAACCCAGCCAAAATAGATATGTTTTCATGATTTTAATCCGATAATAGAGGGTTCTTGCCGGCTCATTTCCGGCTCTGTTAAAGCTTCTTTCAAGGCGAGGGTTGCCGCGCCCAAGGCAATCGCTCTTTCACCTAAAGTACTGGCATGAATTTCCGCGGTGGCAATCGAGCTGACTAAGGTCGCGGTTTTCACTTTTTCCCGGATGGGTTCTAAAAGCAGGTCTCCCACCCGCACAATACTTCCTCCTAAGATCACCATCGCCGGATTCATCAAATTACACCAGCTAGCGATGGCAATTCCCAGATAATTCGCAGCATCTTGAATCAATTTTAGGCCCAAGGCATCCCCCGCTAACGCAGCATCTGCAATGGCGGTAATACTGGGCAAGCCGTGATGAAGCACACTATCGGGATAATCGGGTAGGAGTTCCGTAGCACGTTGCTTGAGCGCATCTGTACTCGCAAAGGTGACCAAGCAGCCGTTCATGCCACACACACAGGGTTTTCCGTCGGGGTCAAGTGGCAAGTGTCCCATTTCCCCCGCGACACCGCGGGCACCCCGGTAAATTTCACCATTAAGGATGTACCCCGCCCCGATTCCATAGCCGATTTTGATATACGTCAGGTCAACATAGGTCAGGTCAGTTGCCGTGCGCCCCAAACCCCACCATTTTTCCGCTAACGCCCCCAAATTGGCATCATTATCCACCAAGACGGGCACACCAAAATAGTGATGCAACTGTTCCAGTTGGCTACGACCCTCCCACGCCGGAATCACGGTTTCCGGTAGCCATTCTGGGTGTGCGGGATCAACCGGGCTGGGTACTGCCACACCGATATTCAGCAGTTTTGCCCGGCCATTTGCCACCTCTGCTAAGCAGTCATCACACAACCGGATAACCAGTGCCCACGTTCCCTGCGGGTCGGTGCGAACCGAAAAGCATTCTTCCCGCCATGCCAACACGTTGCCCCGCAAGTTTATTAGTACCACCGCCACATGCGTCGCTCCAATATCCACCCCGAGAATCACACGGGCATCATCTTGAAATTCCAACAGAATCGGACGCCGTCCACCGCTGGATTTACCCCGGCCGACCTCTACCACAAATCCGGTTTCTAACAGTTCCTTGACAATCTCGGTAACGGTGGATCGGGAAAGATTCATCTGGCGGGCGATCTCCGCTCGGGAGATTTGATGCTCCCGCCAAATCAAGCGGAGAATACTATCCGGTAGATGCCGGTCTTGCCATAAATCATCATACTGTTCTTCTGGTTTTTGATGCGTCAAAATAACCATATAAGACACCCGCTTACGTAGTAATTAATTGTGAAAAAACACATTATCGACATAAATGGTATTGAGGTAATCCGAGGCAAGAATTAACTGTGCCAGATGCTCGCGTGTCGTCAAACCGGTAAATTCCGCAAGTGGGATATCGAGACTTAACCATGTTTCGGTCGCTAAACCGGGGGTGGTACTGGCATCCAGAATCAATTCATGCTCCACATCATCCCCGCCACCATACGCGCCATCTGCCCCAAAATCGACCAGTTTAATACGCAAATTTGCCGGCAGGTCGGTGGCATCTGGTGTCCAGAGGTGTAAATGGAAATGGGTCATTGCGGTAGCATCAATGGGCTGTGAGGTAAATTCAATACCGGCAAAGACTAGATTGGTGTATTTCTTGGTATCATTACCCTCAATTTGGATATCTTCTAGATCAGCGGCATCCCACTCTGCAGACCACGTATCGACGGTCACATTGGGGTAAGCGTTGCTGAAAAGGGAAATCACATTTTCGGCAGGTACGGTGGGTGTGGGAGCGGCGTCTGCCGGCTCATCCGGAGGAGGTGCAATGGTTCCAGCCGGCACTTGGATATTATCAAAATAAATGATATGATCCTGATCGCGCGGGGCAAAATCTGGGAAAATCACCAATTTGTTGTAGGTATTGCCAATCGAGGCGGAAAAGTCAAACGTGAGTTCTTCCCACTGGCCGGTGGTGGTGTTGGTGACTCCCACTTCCACCGGTGGATTAAAACCTTCAAATTTAATGCGCACTTCGCTGATCACCGATTTATAGACCTGAATGGTGATGGTGCTGTTGGTTTCATCAAACGTAAATTCGCCAATCGAGCGGGTTTCACAACCTGCCCAATCCTGACCGGCATCGCGTGCCGTAAATTGTGCCACACTGGCAGATGGATTAAGACCCACCGGCGCCGGATTGGAAACAACCTCAAGGGCAGGATTATCATCATTTTCAAACGTGGTCCAGCTCCAATCCGCACCAAGCCCGGCGGCTTCAAAATCGACTTGAACGGTACTTCCTGCGGTCTCTGCCCGGTAAAAATAGAGATTATCCACATAAATGGTGTTGAGATCATCCGAAGAGAGAATTAACTGTGCCAGATGTTGGCGCGTCGTCAAACCGGTAAATTCCGCCA
Organism: Gemmatimonadota bacterium; assembly: GCA_003697105.1. Taxonomy (GTDB): domain Bacteria; phylum 4572-55; class 4572-55; order J002; family J002; genus J002. The sequence continues at coordinate 27,846 of RFFQ01000160.1, forward strand.
GTGGAATATCAAGGCTTAACCACGTTCCGGTAGCTAAATGGGGAGAAGTAGTAGCATCCAAGATTAATTCATGTTCCACATCATCCCCGCCGCCATACGCTCCATCTGCGCCAAAATCCACCAGTTTAATCCGGAAATTTGCCGGCAGGTCGGTGGCATCCGGCGTCCACAGGTGCATGTGGTAATGGGTCATCGCGGCGGCATCAATGGGTTGGGAAGTAAATTCAATACCGGCAAAGGTCAAATTGGTGTATTTTTTAGTGTCATTGCCTTCAATCTGAATATCTTCCAGATCGGCGGCATCCCATTCTGCCGACCACGTATCGACAGGCACATTGGAGTAACTGTTGCTGAAGAGCGCAATCACATTTTCGGGGGATTCCGCGGGTTCTGGGGCGGGGGTTGCCGGTTCGGTGGCACCCCCTCCACCGGTTTCGGTATAAAAAAGCACATTATCGATATAGATGGTGTTCAGGTAATCGGAAGCCAAAATCAGTTGTGCCAAGTGTTCCCGCGTGGTCAATCCGGTAAAATCTGCCAGTGGAATCGCTAAACTCAGCCACGTTCCGGTGGCTAAACCGGGAGAAGTGGTCGCATCCAAGATTAATTCATGTTCCACATCATCCCCGCCATCATACGCCCCATCTGCGCCAAAATCCACCAGTTTGATGCGAAGGTCTGCCGGGTCTGCCGTGGGGTCGGGAGTCCAGAGGTTCAGGTAAAAATGGGTCATTGCGGTGACATCAAGCGTTTGGGAGGTAAACTCAATGCCAGCAAAGACCAGATTACGGTATTTTTTGGTCTCATTGCCGTCAATCTGAATATCTTCTAGGTCGGCGGCATCCCATTCTGCCGACCACGTATCGATGGGCACATTAGGGTAAGCGTTGCTAAAAAGAGCGATTACATTTTCCGCGGCGAATGCGGGTGTGGGAGCGGCAGTCGCCGGTCCGGTATCCCCGCCACCACCGCCGCCATCCCCGGCATAAAAATAGACATTATCCACATAAACGGTTGGTAAATCTCCGGAGAGCACCAGTTGCGCCAGATGCTGCCTGCCGGTCAGACCGGTAAAATCCGACATCGGAATATCCAAGCTGACCCACGCTTCCGTTGCCAGTGGGGGGCTGGTAAATGAAACTTCGTGGGAAGAATCATCCCCCCCACCATAAACGCCATCTGTACCAAAATCCACTAACATGACCTTAAACACGGCTGGGGGTGCGGTGGAATTGGGGGTCCAGATATCCAGATGAAAATGGGTCATGTCACTGACATTTAGGGGTTGGGAGGCAAATTCAATCCCCACAAAATTGAGATTGGTATATTTCAGGACATCATCCCCAGCGATCTGAATTTCTTCCAGCTCCGCTGTAGAATATTGCCAGTAGGTGTTCCACCGGTCTACCGGAACATTGCTGTAGGCATTGCTGAATAAAGAGATCACATCACCGGCATCGCGGGTGGGTGTAGGAGCGGGGGTTGTGGGTCTGGGGGAGGCGGCAACCACGTGGATCGAGATCGTTTCCGCAAACTGCGTGGTACCTAAGGCGATAGTGATTTCGGTTGTACCAAGTGCAACGCCGGTGACACGCCCGTCTGGGCTGATCGTGGCAATATTTTCATCCGCGGAACGGAGTGTAAAATAGGTGGAAGAGGCATAAACCGTTTGGTCGATACCATCCACATTAAATGTAACACCGGCAACGCCAGCGGGCAGGCTTTCACCCACTTCTACCGTGATTTCAGGCGCATCAATGACGACGCGCGGATGGGCAATGGTGCCTAATGTTTCATACCGCACATTATCAATCCAAAGGGTGTATCCGACACCGGCTTCATTTCCATCGGCAAAATAAAAGAGTCCCCGTTCCTGTGTTAGCTTTGCCGCTAACGGAATGGGGACAATGTACTTTTGCCAGCGTGTCGTCAAGGGTAAGTTGCGAACTTCCGCAATGTAACGCGACGTACCCGCATTATCATTGCCTAATCCAACATTATTCAGGGTAGCGCTCATGCTGGCACGTGCCCAAAAGGTCAGCGCGTCATACTGGCTCAAATCGCGTCCGATGCCCGCTACAAATGCCGCCCCCGCATAAGAACCGGTGGGGTCGCCTTCGCTGGGAATCGTGAACTTCATAGAAGCCGTGCCATCAAACGCATTCATATCATCGATTTCGAGCGCATCCAATTTAGAATCTCCAAATGCCTGATAATCCACCCCGACAAAGGTATCCGTAAAAACAAGCGGTTCCTTCGGAAATTCAGCGGGTTCTAAATCAGCTTCATCCCGCTCACAGGCGGTGAAGTTGGTTAGCAGGAATAGACTGAGCAACATATACGCTAAATATCTGGTAATCATAATAATTCCTCCATAGAAGGCGATAGGGGGTTATCGTCAAAAGCTGGTAAATCGCGGTGGTGAATGTTACTTTGTTCGATTTACGAACAAAGTATGTTATTCCATTGTATCTGTCAAGTAAAAAAATACCACCAATCTCAAAAAAGCATTGACGGAGACTAACGAATCCAATAGATTCTGGGCTTCATTTCCGTTTTTCCAGAACGTACCACACAGGCAGGTTAGTCCATGTCAGGCAAAACAGGCAGTAATCGCACCCAATTGGTGATCATCTTTTTGACAATTTTTATCGATCTACTGGGATTTGGGATTATCATTCCGGTTTTTCCGATTTATGTGCAAGGGTTTGTTACGGGTACGCAGGATATTGGAAAGATCGTGGCGTTGATGGTCACCGCGTATGCCTTAATGCAATTTATTTTTTCCCCAATTTGGGGACGGTTATCGGATCGGATTGGTCGGCGCCCGGTTATTTTGGGGAGTCTTTGCGCCACGGGTATCACGCACCTGCTGTTTGCCCTTGCTCCCAATTTAGGATTGTTATTTGTAGCTCGGATTTTAACCGGTATTGCCGCCGCGACGATTCCCACGGCGATGGCATTTATTTCGGATATCACCAGTGAGAAAGATCGTGCCAAAGGGATGGGATTAATTGGGGCGGCGTTTGGACTGGGGTTAATTTTAGGACCGGCAATGGGGGGCATCCTTAGCCATTTGGGGGGGATGAAGGTCGCTTTGCTCTCCACAGCGCTGTTTTCATTTTCCGCGTTTTTGCTGGCATTCTTCAAATTGATTGAAAGTGTTGATGTTGCCGGAGCTTCAGAACGGGATTACCGGCGGTACAACATTTGGTATGTGTTAAAGACCGTCGCTCACCCGCGATTGGGCTTGCTGTTTATCATCTTTTTACTCGTTTCGATTTCCTTCGCTAATTTTACCACAATTTTCGTGCTCTTCACGGAACGGCGTTTTGGTTACTCTCCTACGGAAAATGGATATTTACTGGCATTGATGGGAGTGGTCAGCGCCTCCATCCAAGGGCGGTGGATTGGTCCCATCACGGAAAAATTTGGGGAAAAAAAGTTGATCACCTTTGCCACCCTATTGCTATCCAGTGCGTTTTTGATCAGCCGCTATTTGCTTATGCCCGCGTTTCTCCTAGTGATTGTGATGATTGGCACTGGAATTGCCTTGCACAATACATCGATAATCAGTTTAATTTCTAAAAATGCGGGCGCAGATGAGCAGGGTGGCATTTTGGGGATTCACCAATCATTTTCCGCACTGGGAAGAATGATTGGACCTATTTGGGGTGGTTATTTTTTCGATAATTTTGGAATTTTTTCACCCTTGACCAGCGCCGCGGTTGTGATTCTTGTCAGTTGCGGTTTGTCATTGGCTTTGTACCGCAAAGATATACTTTCATAATAGTCGGAATAGTGGGGGTTTGCTATGGATGAACGGGAAAAATTTCAAGAGATAATCCGGTTGGGCGCGGAAATCAACCAATTAAAAGATGTGGACATTTTACTGGAGCGCATTCTGACCGAGACCCGGCGATTGGTCAATGCAGACGCTGGCTCCGTCTATCTGCGCAAAGGGAATGATCTGGAATTTAGCATCACCCAAAATGATACCCAACAGGCACAGCTTCCCCCCGACAAAAAGTTAATCTACGATATTTTTACCATTCCGATCAACAACGCGAGTATTGCGGGTTATGTGGCAAATACGGGCGAATCCCTAAATATTCCCGATGTTTACAAACTATCGGAGGATTATCCATTTCGTTTCAATCCGGGGATTGACAAAGCCTCGAATTACCGGACGCAATCGATGTTGACCGTACCAATGAAGACCCACCGCGGGGATGTGGTGGGGGTATTGCAATTGATCAATGCCCAAAAGCGTAGCGGTAAGATTATCGCCTTTGCCAAAACCGATGTTCCCTTAATTGAAGCCATTGCCAACAGTGCCGCCGCCGCATTGGAACATGCGCAAATGACCCGCGACATCATCTTGCGCATGGTCAAAATGGTGGAATTGAACGACCCGCGCGAAACCGGCGGTCATGCCAACCGCGTCGGCGCCTTTTCCGCGGAATTGTACGAAGCGTGGGCACGAAAAAAAGGTATTCCCCGAGAGGAAATTGAACATAACCGCGACCGCTTACGCACGGCGGCAATGCTCCACGATATTGGGAAAATCGGAATTTCCGACCTGATTCTGAAGAAGAACAGCCCGCTGACAGAGAATGAAAAATTGAATTTCCAGCAACATACCTTGATCGGAGCCCGACTGTTTGGAGACGCTTTGACGCCCTTCGATCAAGCCGCACAGGAAGTCGCGTTAAACCACCATGAACGCTGGGACGGGCAAGGTTATCCGGGGCACATCCACCCCGTGACCGGCTATCCGGTATATGGCTTTATCAATGAAGATGGTAGCGCAAAACCCAAGAAAGGTGAGGAAATCCCCATTTTCGGACGTGTGGTGGCAATCGCCGATACCTACGATACCCTCTATCGAATGCAAAAATCAGATGAGGAGATTTTAGACGTCATTAAATCACAAGCAAATAGGCGTTTTGATCCCGAATTGGTTGAAATTTTTGTCACCATCCATGACGTGATCAAGTCGATTCGTAAACGATATAAAGATTAGTTCCGGGGCAACCACCAAAACACATCTGCTTTCCTCAAACCGTTCAATTGATGCCGCCTATCCCGCGATGCGCGGCATTTTTCATTTTCCGAAGGATGTATCAGATGAAACTCAAAACGATCTTTTTTGATGTGGGCGATGTGCTGTTCAATGAGGATCGCCTTCGCTTCCGAATTTTGCAGTCCTTAGTAAAAGCACTGCAAGCACAAGGTCAGGAATGGACCTTGTCAAAATTAATCCGGGTGCGCGAACGCCGGGCTCGTTACAATGACGAATCATTTTTTCACTATGATTTTGCTCAAGAATTGCTCGGTGAAGAGGCCTTTCACGCATGGTTTACGGGCGAACGGTATATCCTGACCCATAAAGAGCGGTATATACACGAAATCCTGATGCCGGGCATGAAAGAGCTGTTGGAAAGATTACATTGCCGGTACAAATTGGGCATTATTGCCAACCAACCTGTGGAAACGGAAGATGCCTTGGAATACTATGGCATATTGAAGTATTTTGACCCCCAATTGATCGGGATCAGTGACAAAGTGGGTCTGGCAAAACCGGAGGTGACCTTTTTTGAGTGGGGCTTGAAAAACGCCGGTTGCAAACCGGATGAAGCAGCGATGATTGGCGACCGGCTGGAAGCTGATATTGCCCCCGCCAATAGGGTTGGCATGACGTCGATTTGGTTCATCCCAGAAGTAGCGGATAAAGGATGGGTGGCACAGGATGCCGAAGAAGAACAATATTTACAAGTCATCTCCCACCTGCCGAACTGGCGACGAACCCCGATCCGGCAGATGGAGCACCCAGATGTGGTTGTCAAAAGTAGCCACGAAATAAGCGACTATTTGGCATAAGATACGGTCGCCATTTCCAAATGTCCCGTTTTAGTGGAGTGTGCGGGTAACTCGTGCAGACTTAATTTAGAAAAAGTGGACTCATGTACCCATATTGGCTTGGTAGTTGGTAGCGGATTTTTTCTGCTTACTTGCGTTGATGCCTCCTAGAACCGGACGGTTGGTCAGAGCATCTCCACCAGTTCCGTAATAGATTCCACTTCAGCATCTGCCACACTATCCGGTCGAGCCTGTGTCGCCGGACGTACCCAAACGGTTTTCCAGCCACATTGATGTGCCCCCTGAATATCCGAGGTATAAGAATCCCCCACAAACAATAAATGATCCGGCGGTTGTTCCACCTGATGGGCGGCGGTATCAAAAATACCCCGGTGGGGCTTCATTACACCGATTTCATCCGAGATCAGAATCACCTGAAAATATGGCTTGAGGTCAAATTGATTGATTTTTTGATGCTGAACATCGGCGAATCCATTCGTGATCAAACCAAGTGGATACTGAGATCGCAGGTATTCTAATACTTCGGGAACCCCTTCATACAAACGCCAATAGCGGCCGTAAATTCCGAGATATTTTTCGCCAAGGGTACGTGCTAAATCCGGCGGTAAACCAAAATGCGCCAGCAGGTTGGCAAACCGTTGGTAGCGGACATATTCGCGGGTTACGGTGCCTTGTTCCAACTGTTTCCACAACAGGTCATTGTAGTGATTATACACTCGAAACAATTCATCAAATGGAATATGCCCGAACACCGCCTGATATTGCTGGTACAATTCCCGTTTTGCCATTTTAGAGGCATAAGTATGGTCCAGAAGGGTATTATCCAAATCGAAAAAAATCGCCGTGATAGAATCCAACCGGTTACACCCGAGGTTCGCCATCAATGCCATACTCCTCTAATTTCTTATAAAGGGTTTTTCGCCCGATGCCCAATACTTTTGCCGCCTGTGATTTATTATAATCGACCTTCTTGAGGGTAGCTTCAATCAGTTTTTTTTCCATATCTTCCAGTGAGTGTCCCACTTCCACCGTGACCTGATTGTCATTTTGTTCGAGTTGCGGCGCAGAGGGAAGAAATTGTCCCAGATAGGATTGCAAATAAGCAGACATATATTCATGCAAGCCACGCAAGATCATCGTACTGGCATCCTGCAACTGCCGGTTGGTATCCAACGGAAACGGATAGCCCGCGGTTTCTTGGCGCCGGGCGCCTTGCCGTACATGATATGGTACATCTTCCAGTTGCAATAATGATCCGCGAGAAAGGACAACCATCCCTTCAATACAATTACGCAGTTCCCGGATATTACCGGGCCAATGATACTGGTAAAAACAGGTCATCACATCATTGGTGACCCCCTCAACCTCTTTTTGATGTTGGGCGGCGAATTCATGGATAAAGTGATCCACTAACAGGGGCAAATCCTCGATTCGCTCGCGCAACGGTGGCAGTTCCAGATGGACAACATTGAGACGATAAAACAGGTCTTCGCGGTAGCGTCCTTTTTGGACTTCTCCCCACAAGTCCCGATTGGTAGCGGTAATAAGGCGCACATCAGAGGAGACTGTTCGCATTCCGCCGACGCGTTCAAATTCGCCAGTTTCCAGCACCCGCAACAGTTTTACTTGTACTGCCGGTGAGATTTCCCCCACTTCATCCAAAAAGAGTGTACCCGCATCCGCCAATTCAAACCGCCCTTGGCGGCGCGTAACGGCGCCGGTAAATGCGCCTTTTTCATGCCCGAAAAGCTCACTTTCCACCACACCTTCTGCCAATGCGCCACAATTCAAGCGGATGAAGGGCTGGTCCCGGCGGGGGCTATTATAGTGAATCGCATGCGCCACCAATTCTTTGCCGGTGCCGCTTTCTCCAGTGATCAAGACGGTTGCTTTGCTATCCGCCACTTGAGCGATTTTTTCAAAGATTTGTACCATTTTACTGGAGTTGCCGATGATATTGGATAAGCCGTATTTGGAATCCAACTGGCGGTGCAGTTGGAGGTTTTCCATCTCAACGGCTTGATTTTCTACAACTTTATCAACAATTGCAATGAGTTTATCAATATTAACCGGTTTTTGTAAAAAGTCAAAAGCGCCGGCTCGCATACAGCGCACGGCGGATTCAACATCACCATAATCGGTAATAAAAATCACACCGATGCGCCGGTCTTTTGCCCGGGCGACTTCCAACACGCGCGTCCCCGAGACGGGTTTCATCACCAGCGCCGTGATAACGACATCCACTTGACCGGTATCCAATACATTCAGTCCGTAAGTGCCATCCCCGCTACTCAACACATTGTAACCGGATTCCTGCAACCGGTAGGCAATCCGGTCTCGGTCTGCCGCATTGGGTTCCAGCACTAAAATAGTTTTTTCATGACGCGGAATCTGTGGATTTTCCATTGAGACACATCTCTAACAATTCATCAAGGCGATAGCGTTTCCGCTCGATAGCTTCCAATTGGTCCGCGATGGCGGTAAGATCACGAGTCACGATATCCTCGAAACCCATAAACGAGGTTAACCGTAGGGTATTTTCGGCAGTGCGGGTTGCATGGTGGCGGGTTTGGTGGGTCAGTTCGCTGAGGGAGCGGGAGTAGGTTTGGGGGGCATCCGGGCTGCTGGTCATTGTGGTGGTAGCTTGCTCGTAGCATCCCTTAAACGCCTGGGTCATATCTTGTAATGCTTGGTTCGCTTGTTTTGCCTCTTCAGCATAGGCATCAATAACGGTTACGAGGCTTTCCATTTCATCAATAATTTTAGCAACAGATTTATACATTTTGACCACCACATCATTCACTTGTTGAACAGTCCGGGAGGATTCATTCGCAAGTTCTCGCACCTCTTCGGCAACGACGGCAAAGCTTTTACCATATTCACCGGCACGAGCGGCCTCGATAGTCGCATTCAATGCCAATAAATCGGTTTGATCGGCAAGTTTCACCAAACTATCAACAACCGTTTCCACATCTTCCGTGCTGGTTTTCAGTTGGATAACCGCCTGCATCCCGCGCTGGTTCAAGGTTTGGACACTAAAAAGATGATCAATGGAAGTTCGCACCCGAAGTTCATTGGCGGAAACCACATTTTGGACATTGCGCACCTGCTGGCGTAGCTGTTGGAACTCGCGAATCACGTCTGACGCGTGTTCCGAGGCGCTTTGAATCAATTCACCAATCTGCAAGGTCTGTTCCGCGTATTTTTCCACATCTTCGGTAATGCTGTTCACCGCTTCGGCGGTATCCGGTAGGATATCCAACGCTTGATTGTGTAGCTTAAAAAGCGTGTCGGATGCCTTTTGGATATAGTCTCCTTCTTCCCGTAAATGCTGTTGCATCAGTTCAAAAATTTCATGCAATTCCGCCAAAGTGATTTCGGTCTGTTGCCGTTGTTCTTGCCGGATGGAGTGCGTCAACTGTTGCTCCAACCTGACAGCTACCCAGAGCAGCGGCACGATAAGCAATAAAATGAGCCACCACAACCCCCAGAGGCTCAAAATTGCGGACACCCCAACCGGAAGTGAGCCAAAAAGGATCAGTATGAATAACGGTTTGGTCTCAAAAAAACGGGCAAACCAGCGGCGCATATTCATTTGCAATACCACCCTACCTAAAGTCAGGAAATAGCCGTAATATTATCAACATCTTATCAGTTTGGGAAACCCGTGTCAACGGAAAAATGAATGGAGAGATACCAACGGAATCGATTATAATAAGTATATTATGATAGAAGTATTAAATAGTTATGAAGATACTCAAGGGGTTTTCACGAATGCGGTGATGGAGACGCCTCCTGATGAATAAGCGGGCAAACATCCGGTTTTAAGCGATAAACAGCGGCTTTGCGTGTGCCGATCCGTTCCAAAATACCGGCTTGGCACAAAATACGTAGGTGGGCAGTTGCCGTTGACCACGCGACCCCCGTATAGGTAAAATGGACATTTTTAAACCATTCCCCTTGGACAATGGAGAGCATCCGGGCAACCGCATGAGGCTTAATGCGCCCTTTTTTTGAATGAATATGCTGTAACTTGGCTAATAACTGCCGGTATAGATGATCCGCATACAATACCGGCGTGACGTTTAACCGTTCCGCATGGTATGGCGTGGATTGGTAGGAAATGGGGTGAGAAGATTGTGTAGCCACAGCTATCTGATCCGCTAAGAGCGCACTTTGCTGAATCAGTGCTTCCCGATCAGCATGATCTTGTTCTGTCTGTAAGTGATTCGGAATCTTTTCCAGTGTGCGTATCGCTTGATGCACCAATTGCAAAGCTCGAATATAGTGCCCTTGGTCTTGATCGATACGAGCCCGGGTTTGTAAAAATTGGGCGCTCAAACGAAAATCATCCAATGTTGCACAAAGCTCCAACCCTTGTTCCACGACAGTATTTGCACGAATAAAAATCTTCTGGGCACGGGGTATATCACCGGTTTCCTGACATTGCAAGGCAAGCCGCCGTTCCATTTGGGCATACTTCAGAAAGCGCACCACCACTTGATGTTGACGGATCACAAACGGGCTTAAATTCAATGCTAACTGCAAGTACCGACGGGCATTATCGTACTGTTTTAAGCGTAAATAGCTTTCCGAAATATGGTTATATGCTCGTACTAGAGCATCTATATCGCGGAGTTGTGCCGCTTGAAACGCACATTGCTGGAACAGTTCAATCGCCTTTTCATAATCCTCCCGAAACCGTGCCAATAAACCATAATCATTTAAACAAGATAACTGGTGCTGTTCATCATCTAGTAGGGCATGATGTGCATCCTGCAGATATGCTTTGGACTCCGCATAGCGCCCAGTACGAGCGTAAACCGCGGCCAATCCCCGGTAAGATTCCGCGGTGAGTTTCGGTGAGGATGACGGGGCCGAAGCTGTCTGAACGGCTTGTTGGAAAAAGCCCTCGGCAACAGGGAAGTGTCCCAAAAAAAAATGTGCCCACCCACACGCTATCGCGGCGCGGGCACGTAATGTTCGTGTATGCCCAGCCAAATTAATCGCTTGTACAAGTACGGGAATAGCCCGTTGGTAAGCCCCCAGTTTATTCCACAGTTGCCCGGTCATATAACACGTAAGGGCTTCACCCACTGTGGTTTGCGCGATAACCCTTGCCCGCTGAATCCGTTGAAACGCGCACTCCCATTGGTGATTAATTTCGTACAGGCGGCTTTGCAAGAGCCAAACAATGAACGGATTTCCGACTCTTTGATCATAATCTGCGCCGAAGTCCACCTCATACGCCGAAACACTGGAAAGATCGTAATATGGTTTTAATTGTTCATAAAATTGAATGATCGTATCACTTATAGATAAAAACGGGATTTCGAGCATCGGAGTATGCCCACATCACAAAAATGGTCAAAAATTAACCTCAAACTAACGTATAAAATGCCAAAAAAAGATAAACTTTATGTTAAAATTAGTATTGACAATCTTATAATTCGATTTATACTAAGAAACTAACCTCCTAACACTATTCCTTCTGGCAGGAATGGGTAGAAGCCCTCTTCGATGAGTGCCTTCAGGTCGGAGAGGGCAATCGCCACTGGGGAATATAAATTTAGAGTCGTTTCTTTGCGGATGTGAATAGCTTCGGTCGGGTTGGGGGGCGAACTTCCGGTAAGATAAACGCATGGATCGTGTGGAATATCGCGATACCTTAGTGGAAAAACCCCACAACTACAATTCTCGAATCGGTTAGAATAATGCACTTTTCCCACCGCGGGCAAGTTATCTTTATTGGCTGTATTATCATGGGGTCAATTTTAATAGCAAATGCCGATCCGGTGGATGAACTTGCCATCAGTGTAGAACATAATGGGATACTGGAAATCGCTGGCAGTTTGCAAATAGGAGCTGAAATTCAGCCACAATCGATTCAATTTCCCCGAGAATATCTCTCCGGTGATATTATCATTCATCTAACGTACTATGGAAATAACCGCGCTTACCTAGATGCTATTTTTTGGAAAACCAACCCCCATCCCATATACCCAACCGTGATAATGAAGAGTATCTTCTAAAAAAAGTTCGCCAACCGGATCATGACCTCATGCTTCTAACGCGGGATGTCCTCACATTTGCCTTTCCGCCCATAACGCCATCCAAGGAGATGGTCATCTATGCCCACACGATTCCCTCTACCGCTTCTCGACCTTGTTTTATTTACCCCACCCAGAATCAATCACACCGCTTGGCGGAGTTCCACACTTACCAGTTAAATTCCAAACGCGGCACACTGGTTATCGATGGTGAATGGGATACTATCGAATTGAACCGGTCTAGTTTTAGTGAATTTACACAACTCGGCGCCAGTTATCCCGAGGCACTGGTTTACGGCTGGATTCTGAATGATGATGCCTTTTTGTATCTTACCATAGATTTTTTACCCGATAATACACCGGAGCCATACAACCATTTAGGTGTTCTTTATATCCAATCCGGGTCAGAACTCCAGCGCTACATTGTTTCTCAAACAAACAAAACGTGGGGGTGTGTTGGCTTTACATACACTCCCCGAGCAAATTACCAGCATACTATTTATGAATTCAAGATACCGCTCGCAAATATTCACTCCCAAGATACGATTCAATTGATGGTTCATCTCTGCGATGGCTAAAATGGACTCACCGTACCTTTTAGTTGACAATATCATTAAATTGTATTAAGTAGCGGATTTAGGGTTATTATTGCTTTCGTCAAGAGAAGGAAAAGGACAATGGGAGTTATCCGCCAAATACTAGGTGCAAAGTCCAAATATGATAAAACACTCCCCTATACGTACGAGGGGCGGGTTTACACGATTGAAGGCGATGACGACGTTTTTGAGTCCTATTTCGCCGATACCGTTTGCGGATTAGTTGAGCAACTTGCCCTCGATGAGGTCGATCCGGACAGTGTCAAAATCCTTGAAATATACCGGGGACAAGAGCGCACCATTGATGTGAAATACTGCACGGATCGCAACAACCGGTGGTTACCACGCCCAGAGATTTGCGAATCGTTACGCGGTCACTTTAAAGGACATATTGACCCCAGTTGTTGTGCTTTTCGGGATCGAAACCGGCAAGCAGAAGGTCCCTATTAAACTAAAAAAGCGAGCCTATATGAGAATAGGCTCGCTTTTTGGTTCTCTTCAAAATAAGGTGGGATTAATTGACCACCTCATAGTCGGTATCGACAGCACCATCATCTTTCTTCTGAGCCGTCTCTCCACCGCCACCATCACCGGCAAAGCCTTGACCGCCGGGGGTTTCTCCAGCTTGTTGCTGTTGTTGTTCGTAAAGCGGATAAAATGCTTTTTGTACCTCTTCAATGGCTTTTTCAATGGCGTCTAGGTCACTTCCATCTTTGACGTCCTTCAGCCGTTGCAAGGCGCTTTCAATACCCGATTTCACCTCGGCACTCATCTGACCACTCAGTTCCTGCAGTTGTTTTTCCGTCTGGTAGATAATTTGGTCAGCCTTATTCCGGGTTTCAACCTCTTTACGCCGTTTGTCATCTTCGGCGGCGTGTGCTTCGGCATCCTTGACCATCTTTTCAATTTCGGCTTCAGTCAAACCACTACTTGCCGTGATCCGGATGCTTTGTTGACGACCGGTTGTCTTATCCTGTGCCATCACATGCAGAATCCCGTTGGCGTCAATATCAAATGTAACTTCGATCTGCGGGACACCGCGTGGTGCCGGTGGGATGCCATCCAAGTGGAAACGACCCAACGATTTATTATCTGCCGCCATCTTCCGCTCGCCTTGTAAAACATGGACTTCTACCGACGGTTGGTTGTCTGCCGCTGTGGAGAAAATCTGGCTCTTTTTGGTAGGGATCGTCGTATTGCGGGGAATCAACGTGGTAAAGACACCGCCCAGCGTTTCGATTCCCAGCGAAAGTGGGGTCACATCGAGCAAGAGCACATCTTTCACATCTCCGCGCAAAATACCGCCTTGAATCGCGGCACCGATAGCAACGACTTCGTCCGGGTTGACCCCTTTATGCGGCTCACGTCCAAATAGTTTTTTCACCGTTTCCTGCACTTTCGGGATACGGGTTGAACCCCCAACCAAAATCACTTCATCGATGTCACTGGCTTGCAAACCGGCATCTTTCAGCGCATTTTTACAGGGTTCAATGGTACGGTCGATCAAGTCATCCACCAATTGTTCAAATTTGGAACGGCTCAGGGTGTAATTCAAGTGTTTTGGCCCACTGGCATCGGCGGTGATAAACGGTAAATTGATTTCCGTTTGCATGGAGCTTGACAGTTCCACTTTTGCTTTTTCAGCCGCTTCCTTCAACCGCTGGAGAGCCATCGGGTCTTTCCGCAGGTCGATGCCATAATCTTTATTGAATTCATCCGCGAGCCAGTCAATGATTCGCTGATCGAAATCATCCCCGCCAAGGTGCGTATCACCGTTGGTGGACTTGACCTCAAACACGCCGTCACCAATCTCAAGGATGGAAATATCGAACGTCCCCCCACCGAGGTCGTAAACCGCTATTTTTTCATCACTCTTTTTATCCAAACCATATGCCAGTGATGCTGCCGTAGGTTCGTTGATGATACGTTTGACATCTAAACCGGCAATTTTACCGGCATCTTTGGTTGCCTGACGCTGGCTATCGTTGAAATACGCCGGAACCGTGATAACAGCTTCCGTCACAGGCTCACCGAGATAATCTTCGGCGGTCTGTTTCATTTTTTGCAGAATCATCGCCGAGATTTCCGGCGGGCTGAATTTACCCGCACTGACTTCTGCCCATGCATCGCCATTGTCCGCCGGAACTACTTTGTACGGTACTTTTTTCAGTTCTTCGCCTACTTCTGCATAGCGGCGACCCATAAATCGCTTAATCGAAAATATCGTATTTTGGGGATTTGTTACCGCTTGCCGTTTCGCCGGCTGTCCAACCAATCGTTCACCATTTTTAGTGAACGCTACAATTGACGGTGTCGTCCGACCCCCTTCGGAATTGGTGATAACTACCGGTTCACCGCCTTCCATCACAGCAACACAACTATTGGTCGTACCCAAGTCAATACCAATGATTTTACCCATTCTTTCCACTCCTTTTTTAATGCCATCACGGGATCGTCATGGCAGGTTCAAAATTTAGTTAATCCGTTGATTTTGATGTTGTCGTTTTGGTGGTTGATGCTGATGAATCATTTGAACTGGTTTTAGTGGAATCCGCTGTTGAACCGTTATGTTCCGATTTCGCTTTTTGCTGATAATCTTTGCTGCGATAATCTGTGATATAGAAACCAGAGCCTTTGAAAATAAAACCTGCTCCCGGACTAATCAGGCGTTCCACTTTACCATTTTTTCCACACAAACAGTGAGTCAACGGTTCATCTTTCATTGATTGGAAATACTCAAACGTTTGTCCACACGATATACAACGGTAGTCATACGTTGGCATACCTAAATCTCCTCTCTACAGTTATCAGTTAGCAGTGAACAGTTAGTGTGAACAGTTGCTAATGATAAATTTACCGTCAACCCTCCTGCTAACGACTCACTGTTCACTGCTAACGGTTCACTGCTTATTGATTACCCAACATCTTTCGGTACTTTAAGCGCTACAAACATTGTATTTTCATCTCGTTGAATAAGAAATAAGACGGCATCTCCGGCTTCCAAGTTTTTCATCTCATTTTGGAAGTCTTTGATAGATTTAATTTCATGCCGGTTGATTTCCAAAATCACATCACCGGGGCGCAAACCTTCTTTCGCGGCAACACTGCGAGGCGTCACACTTGTGATAACTAGACCTTCGACATTTTCATCTAGTCGGTAACGACGGGCACGCTCGCTGGTAATCGTAGCGACCTCAATACCGATCTTTTCCGAGACTTCTGGCTCTGCATGTTCTGCCACGACAGTTTGCGAGTCTAACTCACCTAGGGTAACCGAAACCGTTTTCTTTTTCCCATCCCGGTAATATTCTAGCTTAATTTTGGTGCCGGGGTCCATCCCCGCAATTCGATTGCGTAGGGAGGACACATCCGTTACCGGATCACCATTCAGCCCGACAATAACATCACCACGTTCCAAACCGGCTTCCAAAGCAGGACTATCTTCCATAACATCATTCACAATAACACCTCGGGTGTCTGGATCAAGACCCATAGCTTCCGCCATAGTCGCATCTAAATTTTCGATCCAAATACCGAGCCAGCCCCGAGCAACTTTGCCATCCGTAATCAACTTTTCCATGATATTACGTGCCATATTAATCGGAATGGCGAATCCAATCCCGTCATAACCTCCACTTCGAGTGGAAATCGCGGTGTTAATCCCGATCAATTCACCACTCATGTTGACCAGCGCACCCCCACTGTTGCCCGGATTGATGGCGGCATCCGTTTGAATAAAATCTTCATAACCCCCTTCACGAGCCAGCAAACCGACATTGCGCCCCAATGCACTGACAATGCCTTGTGTCACGGTTGAGGAAAAACCAAACGGGGAACCAATCGCCAACACCCATTCACCGACTTCCAGTTTATCACTATCGCCCAGCCGGGCAACGGGCAGGTCATGTACTTCTTCTACAATGCGAATCACCGCCACATCCGTTTTGGGGTCTGTACCGACGATCTCCGCTTCATAACTTTTGTTATCGTTCAGATGAACTTCTATCTCATCCGCATCTTCCACGACGTGATTGTTGGTCAAGATATACCCATCCGAACTCACAATCACCCCAGAACCTAGCCCTTGCTGCAGTTGTTCATCGGGTATATCGGGCATAAAACGACGGAAAAAAGGGTCATCAAAAAACGGATGAAGATCACCTGTATGAACCACTTTCTCACTGGTAATTGAAACCACTGACGGCGTCACATCCTTCGCAATGGCAACAAAAGCACGACTGGTATTTTGCAATGCTAAAATTTCCTCTGCCATCGGTTTATCGGAACCGAGTTTAGGGGTTTCTTCCGCATTCGTCAACGGCGTCATATCAAAAGAACCGGTAATAAGCATTCCTGCCACAATTCCAATCATTAATACAAATGAAATTGCCAGTGCTTTTTGGGTAAATTTCATCGTGTAATCACTCCTTTCTTATCTTAACCGACTCTAATTTCAATTTCTTTCGCATTCGACTTTTCCAGTTTGGGCAAAATGATTTCCAACAAACCATCCCGAAACTTCGCACTCACATTTTCCGCATCGACTTCCACAGGTAATTCAAAATTACGTACAAATCGACCATACGTGCGCTCAATCCGATGATAATTACGTCCTTTTGTGTCCGTTTCGGATTGTTTCTCACCCCGGATTGTCAGTTGAGAACCTTGTAACGTCAACTTGATATCGTTTTGATCCAGCCCCGGTAATTCTGCGTGAACGACAATCTCATTTTCGGTCTCATAAATGTCCACTGGAGGTGCCCAGGTACCTTCGGCAAAGGATTTTTCCGGGCGTAAACCGGTCACAATATCATCCAACAACTTATTTACTTCCGTTTTGATCGCAAAAATATCCGGACGTGTACTCAGCTTGACAATTGACATACCACTCACTCCTTTCTCTATGAGATTGAAAACTGATGTGTGATGTGCCAAGTAAGCAAAGATAGAACCAAAAATAAAAAAATTTATAACTAATTGATAAATATGATGTTATAAAATCAAAAACGATGAATAACCGAGAACGTATTGAGGTTCTGAAGTAGAAATGCGCAATTATGACACAACTTGACAGAGATTTAACACTTAAAAGATACATTTCTGCCAAGATGTCATCTTTGAGTTTGAGGAGTTGGGGAGTTGGGGAGTTTGACGAGTTTGGGAGTTTGACGAGTTTGGGAGTTGGGGAGTTGGGGAGTTTGACGAGTTTGGGAGTTGGGGAGTTTGACGAGTTGGGGAGTTTGACGAGTTTGGGAGTTGGGGAGTTTGACGAGTTCGGGAGTTTGATGAGCTTGTGATACTTCACCCTTCATCCTTCATCCTTCCGCCTTCATCCTTCATCCTTCCGCCTTCCGCCTTCATCCTTCATCCTTCCGCCTTCATCCTTCATCCTTCCGCCTTCATCCTTCATCCTTCCGCCTTCACCCTTCATCCTTCCGCCTTCATCCTTCATCCTTCCGCCTTCCGCCTTCATCCTTCCGCCTTCCGCCTTCATCCTTCCGCCTTCCGCCTTCATCCTTCATCCTTCCGCCTTCCGCCTTCATCCTTCCAACCCCTTCCATCCAGAGAATTGGGATACCTAAAAGCCCGGGTAGTAGCACATTTAATCCATAGAACAGCAGGGATGCCATGAGTGCCGAAGCACGAGCCACATCAAACAAACCGAATGCAACTATCGCCCCCGCTTCTCGAATCCCCAAACCACCAATAGTGATGGCAAACGCGTTTATTCCCATCATTAGGGGAAAAGCAATGAATCCTATCCGCACAGAAACCGGTTCAAAGGCATTAATCAGGAGCAAATATTGGAGCGCATAAACCAGAAAGGCAAAAATAGAGTAGCATAAGGCAAGAACAAACTGAATGCGAGTTAGGGTTGAAGGAATATTTTGATGATAAATTCTTTGAGAGATTCGATCAAAAATCCACTTGACCCATTGAGGGTGATTGAGCAGACTCAGGCAGAGGAGCAAAACTGCCGCAAACAACACCCAATAGTGCGCACCCCACCAAATCGCTAAACTTAAACAGAGAAACAGCAATAACGTAAGCGACGCAAAAGCTTTATCAACCACAAACATCACCGCAATCAACCATTTTCGGTCTGATTTGAAAAAAAGAGCCCGTCCGGCCTCCCCAAAGCGCCCCGGCGTAATTAACATCAAGCTATAGCCTCCTAGCACAGAGCGTACGGATTGCCAAACGGCGGGGCGTACCAACGGCTGAACCAGCACATGCCACCGCAAAATTTGGAACCCTAAATTGAACGGTAGTAGCGCCACAGCACCCCAAACAAAACGAGGCTGCATTTGCCGGAATGCCGCTTGTAGCGCTTCCCCCCGCGTCAAACGAATCAGCATCGTTAAAATGGCAACGGTCAGGAAAACCTTAAATACAAAAAAAAGGTATTTTTTCATTTGGTTCAACAAAAAACACCGCCTACAAAGAGGCGGTGTTTACGACCACTCGCTAAAGACAGACAAAGCATTTTGGGAGAATGGTCAAAAAACTAAAGGCGGTTCACAAACAAGTTGGTACCGCGAATTTCTTGGTTATTAAAAAAACAAATCTCAAACCCTTTGGTACAAGGACGGAGCAAAACCATATTGACTTCGTCATCGTCCGAGACATAAAGGCAATCATCAAGGTCATTTACCTTGACAGCAATTGACGCCGGCGACAGCCCCAAAAACGATTCGACCTCAGCAGCGGTCGCCTGTCGATGAAACGGTAACTGCTTGAGGATCGGTTCGTACATGGCAACCCCCCATCTCTTGAAAATATTCGGAAAGAACAACGATGTTATGACGGACATCATTAGAAGAGATAATATCACACTTCGGGTATCTTGTCAAACTAAAAATTGAAAGATGTTTACTGTTGACAACACTTTAAGTACACAATAGTATAGAGCCTAAAATCAGTATCTTAACCTCCATTTTAAATGGAATGATGATGAACATAATGACATTCACTCCCCTCGATGTGGCGTTAATTCTTGCCTATTTCACCGGGGTGATACTCATCGGAACCCTCGGTTCCCGTCGCCAAAAATCAGATTTAGAAGATTATCTGGTTGCCGGACGCCGGGTGACCCTTTTCCCGTTTGTAGCAACCCTCGTCACCACCTGGTACGGCGGCATTCTGGGAGTTGGGGAATATTCGTATCAATACGGTATTGCCAACTGGATCGCCTTTGGTTTTTTTTACTACTTTTGGGCAGTGATCTACGCCATGCTAATGTCTAAGCGAGTGCACCGTGCCCACCATTACACGATTCCTGACGAACTAACGGCCGCTTATGACCGCAAAACGGGTTTGCTGGGGGCGATATTCACCTTCGCCATGACAGTACCAGCCGCCTATATCTTGATGATCGGTACAATGATCCAATTAATTTTTGGGTGGTCTTTAGCAACTTCCGTGATTGTAGGTACATTCTTTTCCATCGGTTATATCCTGATCGGAGGATTCCGTTCCGTAGTCAGGACGGATATCGTGCAATTTGTATTCATGTTCCTCGGCTTTGGGCTGATTCTCCCTTTTGCCATCATCAAATTCGGTGGGTTTGATTTTCTACGCTCCAACTTACCCGCGACCCATTGGGACCCCACTGGGGGGATGCATTTTCAGGAAATTTTTGTTTGGTTTTTTATTGCCGCCGGTACAATGGTCGATCCCGGATTTTACCAGCGTTGCACAGCCGCTCAAACGGAAAAAACAGCACAGAAAGGCATCTTCATCGCCATTGGATTCTGGTTTCTATTCGATTTGATGACTACCAGTGCCGGTCTTTATGCCCGCGCAATCCTGCCGAAACTCGATAACCCCGTTATGGCGTATCCCATGTTAGCAGAGCACGTTTTGCCTACCGTTTTCAAAGCGATTTTTTTCATCGGGATGCTCTCTACCATCATGTCCACCATTGATAGTAACACATTCCTCGCCGCCATGACCCTAGGTAGAGACGTGATCTGGCGCTGGAAGAGTGATCCCGCCGCCGAGCCACAAGTCGGTATATATACCCAAATGGGACTCATCCTCACCGGTATCGCTTCGGTGATAATGGCGCTTTATTTTGAATCCGTGATTGACATCTGGAAAACCGTAGGAAGCATTGGCACTCCGGTACTCTTTTTACCCCTGATGACGAGCTTATATACCCGCTGGCGAGTCTCTGCCAATGTCGTCTTCGGGTCAATGGTACTCACGACCATCGTTACCGGTAGCTGGGTAATCTGGGGCGAAACGCAGGGAGCGTATCCATTCGGCATTGAGCCGATCTATCCGGGATTGCTGACATCAGCAGTGATTTTTGGGATCGGATTGTGGCAATTCCGGGAAAAGTCATTCGGATAAATTCGGAATGTTGATAAACTGTACCATTATCAAAGAAATCAGCGCCAGCCCTGCACCCGCAATGAACGGAATCCGATAATCAACCATCCACAACATACCACCTGCGGCTGGAATCACAACTGCCGCAATATGATTGATAGTAAACCCTACCGCCATCGTAGAGGCCACATCCTGCGGGTCACCGATCTTCTGAAAATAAGTACGGATCGCAAACGAAAAGTTGAAAAAAATATGATCCAGTACATAAAGAACCGCCACAAGCCATTTTTCAGTTGCCAATGCATATCCGGTAAAGACAAACAACAGCGCAAGATATTCCGTCGAAAGCACCTTGCGTTCCCCAAATTTGATCACCGCCCGCCCAATCTGAGGACTTAAAAAATAGTTGATCGCATTGTTCACCACAAACAAGATGGTAATTTCCTGCACACTATAACTGAACTTTTTCACCAGCAAAAATACCGCAAACGCCACAAAAATCTGCCGGCGCGCCCCTGCCATGAAGGTCAAAAAATAATAAAGCCAGTACGCTTTTTTCAGAAACATTTTTTTCCGTTGGTAGGGGCGAGTTTCATCTGCCGGATGGCGTGTTAATCCCCAAACACCTAGCGCGGTTACGATCCCTCCAACCAGCACATACATTTGCAAGTAACTCAAAAAGGAGGTAAACAGCAAAATCATTACACCCACTACAATGTTAGAAACCGCCCCCAAACTCCGTTGAATACCGAAGACCCACGGCGACGTGGTTTTTTCAAAATATTGTAAGGTAAGCGATTGGTTGGTGGTTTCATAATAATGAAACCCAAAACTCATGATCACCGTCGTTAGTAAAAGGCCACTATAGGAAGGAAAAAAGCCGGTTGCGGCAACGCCAATCCCCAAACAGATGATTGATAATGCGGATAAACGATGTTCTTTCACCACGAGTAAGACAAAAATCACCAGCAGCGCCAAAAATCCGGGGATTTCCCGCACGGACTGGATCATCCCGATGTGATAGCCTTCCAAATGCGCGATTTCCACAGCAAAATTGTTGAAAAGCGTTCGCCAGCCCTGCAGTCCAATGGAGGAGGCAATCGTCAATACGATCAAAAATTGAAACATGGGATTGGTGCGTACATGTTTTATTCCTGTCACCATTCTTATACCCCAAAAGGATTCAAATAACCTCTCAACAGCTCGTTTTACCAAATCCCCCGATGAACACGGGGCGTTTTCATCACTAACCCGATGGATTGGGTTTCCCCAATCGATAGCTTCTCCCCCGACCCCCATCCCCGAATTAACCCCAAAAACAAAAACCACTTCGCATTAATTGCGAAATGGCTTTTGAAGTTTATCTGATGATAATTTTGGTCAATCCGGTCAACCGTTCAATAAATCCTTGACGATCTGGCTGACAAGCTTCCCATCAGCGACGCCTTTGGTTTGTGGAACAACGATTTTCATCACTTTGCCCATATCACGCGGCGATTGCGCCCCACTTTCGGCAATTGCCGCCTGAACCAACTGCGTAATTTCTTCTGTAGAAAGTTGTTTTGGCAGATATTCTTGAACGATCGCTAATTCCGCCTCTTCCTGAGCAACATTATCGTCACGTCCCGCGTTCCGGTAGTTCTCAATGGACTCACGGCGCTGTTTGGCGTATTTTGTCAATACGTCCATGACTTCTTCGTCATTCAGCGCATAATCACGACCCCTTTCGGCTCGCAAACTTACTTCGGTTTCGAGAATCTTAGCTTTGATCATTCGCAGGACACTTAATCGGTCTTTATCTTTCGTTTTCATTGCTGTTTTTAAGTCAGCTAGGATTTTGTCTTTTAGAGACATTTGTGATTCTCCTCACAACATGATTAATTGTCCATCGCCTGTATTTTGCGTTGACGGCGTCGGGCGGCATTCATCCGGCGTTTCCGCCGTTCGCTCGGTTTTTCAAAATAGCGGTTCTTACGAATTTCCGCCATATAACCGGAACGCTCGCATTGACGCTTAAACCGTCTCAATGCACTTTCCAACGACTCATTATCATTGACTAATACATGTGGCATGTGCTACGCCTCCTTCCTGAAGTGGTGTTGAACGAAGACCTTCGTCCACAAAAATGGCTGAAAACGGAAAAAGACGCAACTAAGTGTCCTGACGTACCTCAAACAACTTCGGTCACAGAATTATCCTAAACCTTTTAATTGGCGTCCACCTAACAAATGAAAATGCAAATGATGGACTATCTGTCCGCCCTCGGCACCCGTGTTCGTAATAACGCGGTACCCGGATTCCGCAATGCCTTTCTGCGCCGCAATTTGGGGAATGACGCTCATCATGTATCCCAATAAGTCCGCATTGGCGGCATTCACCTCATTCATGGAAGCAATGTGATCTTTCGGAATCACTAAAACATGAACTGGTGCTCGAGGATTAATATCTTCAAACACCAGCACTCGATCATCTTCGTAAACAATGGTTGACGGAATTTCATTACGGACAATTTTACAAAAAATACAGTCGTTTATGATTGTCACCTCCCTTAATTTAGTGGTGAGTAACATAATAAAAATCAGATGACTAAGCAATACTTTTTCCTACATTTGCTCGAGGTCGCATTCTGACTATTATCCCGCCCAGTTTTGCAAAGATGATATTGACAATTAGCAAATTACACCGTAAGATCAAGCCCATAATCAATAGGTTCTTCCACCTTTTGTGAAGGTCAGATAGATTTTTTGAATCCTTTTTAGAGACGAGGTACACTATGGAAAAAGGTACGTATGAAGTCAAAGTGGGTTTAGCCGAAATGCTAAAAGGGGGCGTGATCATGGATGTCACCACACCCGACCAAGCTAAAATTGCCGAGGATGCCGGTGCTGCCGCGGTCATGGCGTTGGAACGTATTCCGGCAGATATTCGGGTGGCGGGAGGTGTCGCTCGTATGTCCGATCCCGCGATCATCCAAAAAATCCAAGAAGCCGTCTCCATCCCGGTAATGGCAAAATGCCGTATCGGACACTTTGTGGAAGCCCAGATTTTGCAAGAAATGGGCATTGATTTTATCGATGAAAGCGAAGTACTCACCCCGGCAGATGAAGCCCATCATATTGATAAACATCCATTTAAAGTACCCTTTGTTTGCGGCTGCCGTAACCTTGGGGAAGCATTACGACGCATCGGTGAAGGCGCCGCAATGATCCGCACAAAAGGGGAAGCCGGCACCGGAAACGTGGTGGAAGCCGTGCGACACATGCGCGCGGTAATGGGCGAAATTCGCAAATTGACCACAATGGACGACGCCGAACTGATGGCAGAAGCCAAACATCTGGGAGCACCCTATGAACTGGTCAAACAAACGGCAAAATTAGGTAAGCTACCGGTACCAAACTTCGCCGCCGGTGGGGTGGCAACACCCGCAGACGCCGCATTAATGATGCAATTGGGGGCAGAAGCGGTCTTTGTAGGTTCCGGCATCTTTAAATCCGAAGACCCTAAACCTCGTGCGGTTGCAATTGTTCAAGCCGTAACACATTACCAAGACCCGGAAGTGCTCCTGCGCGTGTCTACCAATCTGGGTAAACCCATGGTCGGGATCAATCTGGATACGCTCAGTGATGAAGAGCGGTTAGCACATCGAGGTTGGTAAGATGGCACGACATCTCGGAATTTTGGCATTGCAAGGTGATTTTGCCAAGCATGCCGCCATGCTGAAACAGCTAGACGTCGCATATTCACTGATCAAAAAACCATCAGACTTAGCCCCTTGCGACGGGCTGATCATCCCCGGCGGAGAATCAACCACGATGACCATCTTAATGCACAAATATGAGCTATACCCGGCCGTAACGGAATTTGCCCAAAACTACCCGGTGATGGGCACATGTGCCGGTATGATCATGGTTGCGAATCAAGTGGATGATGAACGAGTTGACCCACTACACCTCATTAATATCAAGGTGTTACGAAACGCCTATGGCCGGCAGATTGACTCCTTCACTACAATGATTGAATTGCCTTTTTTAGATGACCCCTCACCGTTTCAGGCGGTGTTTATCCGGGCACCCCAAATAGAGACTACCGGGGAGGGCGTGATGATTCTGCTCCACTGGCAAGACCAGCCTATTATGGTACGCAACGAGACCGTGTTAGCGTTGGCATTCCACCCGGAACTAACCCGTGACCCACGAATTCACCGTTATTTTTTGGAGAACTTTTAACGAAAGAAACCCCCAATTGGATACTCCATTCGGGGTTTCTTTTCCTCCTATGCCCGCCGCGTCAATCATCATTCCAAACTTTAATGGCAAGATGCACCTGCAACGGTTATTACCGTCGCTTTTTACCCAATCCGAAACCGATATTGAAGTAATTGTGGTGGATAATGGCTCCTCGGATGGCTCTGTGGAGTGGGTACAACGCCTGTTTCCGCACGTATTTGTCTTACCCCATAGGAGCAACGAAGGCTTTGCCCTCGCGTGCAATCGGGGCATTGCCAATGCCCACAGTGAAAATCTGATTATTTTAAACAACGATACTGTAGTGGAACCGGAGTTTGTGCGGAAAATGCTCGAAGCCGCCACCGGTACGGCTGTTGGAATGGTAGCAGCAAAAGTGTATCATGGATTTGAAGGAAACATTCTCGATTCGGTGGGATTGCAACTTCACCGCAACGGGATGGGAACCCTGATCGGTCACGGCGAACCAGACCAAGGTCAGTGGGATGACGTTATACCGTTTGCTCCTAGCGGTGTGGCAGCACTCTACAAACGACAGATGCTCGATCAGGTCGGGCGGTTTGATGCCAATTTTTTTGCCTATTATGAAGACCTTGATCTCGGTTTCCGGGCGCGGCTAGCCGGTTGGCAATGTGTATCTGCCCCCCAAGCGATTGTCCGGCATGAGCATTCCGCCACAAGCCACTCTTTTGATAATGCCTTCAAAATATACTACTTACACCGCAATAAACTGTGGATGATCATCAAAAACTATCCAGCACATCTGCTGGTACGGTATCTAGTTAATATTTTGTTTTACGATCTCCTTGCCGCCACCGCCTCGATCTGCCGGGATCACACCCTCGCCGGAATCCGTGCTCGTTGGGATGCGGTAAAAGCGTTTCCTCAGCGGCTACGCCAACGCCGGCAAATTCAACGGGGGTGCACCCTTCCTCACAAGGAACTGGAACACTGGTTTCAACCGTCCGGGTCACCTACAGCCTACACGAATCACACATCTGCAGAGACCGAGCGATATTCTTCACGCACCGGATAAAACACGTCCAACAATTGGCATGCCGTAAGCGCTCGCCCGGAATGCGGGACATCCCCCGGAATAACCGCCACTTGTCCCGGTTCTAAAATCTGCGTTTCGCCATCGATAGTCAATTCATACCGTCCAGCGAGCACATGTGCTACTTGCTGGTGGGGGTGTTGGTGTTCCGGCAAGGGTGCCCCGTCCGCCACATCCCAATACGCGAACGTCATTTGCTCCGTGTGAATGAATTTTGCCGTGTAGCCAGGGATAATTTCGATACCAGTAATACGCGATAAAGTATAAAAATACATCGTGGAATCTCCTTTAAATTAAACATGCCTCATCGATGGTTGTATTTCGATGAGGCATGATTTATGTCCTTCATTATAAACCGGTTACAACGGTAAGTTGGGATTAAAATTTTCCAGATTACGGGCAATTTGTTCCAAAAACATGCCGCCCATTGCCCCATCAATGATGCGATGGTCGAATGAAAGCGTCATATACATCATAGAGCGAATCGCAATTGTATCTCCAAATTGAGGATGCTCAATTACCACGGGACGTTTTTTAATCGCTCCGGTTGCCAAAATCGCCACTTGGGGTTGATTGATAATTGGAGTACCGGTCAAATTACCAAAAACACCGATGTTGGTGATGGTAAATGTCCCGTCCATCACTTCATCGGGGCGAAGTTGTTTGTTGCGCGCGCGATCTGCCAAGTCATTGATGGCAATCGCCATACCTCGCATACTGAGTTGATCTGCATTTTTGATAACCGGTACGATCAAACCCGCATTGGGTAAGGCGACGGCAATCCCTAAATTGATATATTTTTTGATGATAATCTGATCCCCCTCAACCGAGCCATTGACCCACGGGTACTCTTTGAGAGCCTTAATAACCGCATCTGCGATGAACGGAGTCGGCGTAAGTTTAACACCCTCTTGCTCAAAAAATTGGGCTTTATACTTTTCACGATAGTTGACAATATGAGTCATATCGACTTCCGTTGTAGCCGTAACATGCGGCGAGGTCTGGATGCTGTGTACCATGTGTTTGGCAATGAGCTTGCGCATGTTGT
Source organism: Gemmatimonadota bacterium (assembly GCA_003697105.1). Lineage (GTDB taxonomy): Bacteria > 4572-55 > 4572-55 > J002 > J002 > J002. Next base: position 55,058 of record RFFQ01000160.1, read on the forward strand.
CCATTTCCACAATATCGACATTACCCCGCGAGACCGTTTGTGCCGCCGCTGGTGCTGGGATAGAAGTTGGCACCGCCGGGGGCTTCGGTGCTGCCGGTGCGGCAGCCGGTTGTGGAGGTACTGGAGCGGCTTTACGTCGTTCCAGATAGTTCAGCAGGTCTTTTTTAGTCACCCGACCGCGATCACCTGTGCCGGGGATTGATTCCAATTCATCCATTGAGATGCCTTCTTCCTTCGCAATACGCTGTACCAGCGGCGAGAAGAAGCGAGAACGTTCCTGAGGTACCGGTGTCTCCGGTTGTGGGGCAGGGGCCGCCGGAGCTGGCGGCGCAGGAAGCGGTTCAGGTTGAGATTCCGGTTGTGGGGTAGGGGCTGGCGGCGCAGGAACCGGTTCGGGTTGAGATTCCGGTTGCGGGACAGGGGCAGAAGAGGACGCTTCACTCTGTGCCGCCTCAATGGCCGATTTTGCGGCCTCGATATCCGTTTCAATCCAAGCAATAACACTCCCGACTTCGACCGTGTCATCTTCTTTTGCCAACAATTTGGTAATAACACCGCTCTCTGGGGACGGAATCTCTGAATCAACTTTATCGGTACTAATTTCCAAAATATTTTCATCTTTTTCGACACGGTCCCCCACGTTCTTGTACCATTGGAGAATAGTTCCTTCCGTAATACTCTCACCCATTTGGGGCATGACCATTTCAATCTTCGCCATAAGACACTCCTTCAAAATGTTATAAAAATGTTTGATTCCAACCAGAATAACGGGGTTTATGCCGATGCTTTCGCCACAGCCTCTTCCGAAATATCCGGTAGCTCGGCAAAGCCGTTCGTCGCTTGTTGAATCGCGGTGGAAAGAGCTCTCACATACACCCAGAGGAGTTTGGTTTCATTAACATGCCCTTCCAAAGCAGATTTCAAACTCAATAATACTGCCAGCATATTGGCAAATTCGTGTTCAAGCCGGGCGGTACGGTTGTTCAAATCTGCCACATTTTCCTTCAAGACGGCGACATCTTCCTTCAAGACGGCAACATCTTCCTTCAAGACGGCGACATCTTCCTTCAAGACGGCAACATCTTCCTTCAAGACGGCGACATCTTCCTTCAAGACGGCAA
>RFFQ01000017.1 GCA_003697105.1 Gemmatimonadota bacterium
CATCCTTCATCCTTCCGCCTTCATCCTTCATCCTTCCGCCTTCCGCCTTCATCCTTCATCCTTCCGCCTTCCGCCTTCATCCTTTCATACAGTGTTTTGACAAAATCTGGATTTGGGGTAAAGCCGAGTGCTTGTGCTCGTTCAATATCTTGTTGTGCCGCATCAAACTGCCCCATAAAAAAGAGGGTCACGGCGCGACTTTGATATATTGCCCCATTTTCCGGTTCAAGTCGTAGTGCTTGTTCTAAATCTGCTAAAGCTTGGCGATATTGTCCCAGTGCAACATACACATTTCCACGATTATGAAATGCTTTTGCATAGCTCGGGTCACATTCAATCGCCCGCGTAAAATCCGCGAGGGCTTGTTGTGGGTGTTGTTGCTGGTATAGCACACCTCGGTTATTGTATGCTTGGGCTAAATTTGGATTCAAATACAATGCGTGCTGATAGTCTGCCAGCGCATGTTCCACATCCCCTTGAATTTGATAAAGATACCCCCGCTGATAGTAGCTTTCTGCATCATTTGCTTTAAGCTGTAACACCCGGTTTAAGTCGTGAAGGGCTTGCGAATAGTTCCCTTGCATCCGGTAAATCACCGCGCGCGAACGATAACTTTTAAAGTATTGTGGGTCATACTCAATCGCACGATTAAAATTCTCCAGCGCACGGGGCAGATCGCCCATTTTGATGTATGCCTCACCCCGATTATGGTAAACCGAAGCATTATCCAGTTGGATGCGAAGCGCGGCATCAAAATCCGCTAAAGCCCGGTCAAACTGACCCTGACGGGCATACCATACCCCCCGATTATTATACGGCATCGGAATACGATCCGGATATTTTGTAATCGCATCCGACCAAAGCACCCCCTCATTTTTCCAGATGGAAACTTGTTGGTAGCTTAACATCACCCAGGCAATACATATGATCGATAATACAATACCGCCCGCCCGCCGGAAAGAATGTAAAAACCCTTCCGGTTTAAGCATGATGCCGATCCCGAATATGGAAAAATACAGGTAACGGTCGGCAACAGTGGACCAATTTTGATACTCAAACGGTACAAAACCGGAAACCGGTAACCATCCCAAAACGAAAATCACCAACCCTACCCAAACATACCGGTACGCGGTGAATTTCCACAGAACTACGACAAGGATCAACACAGGAATAACCCAACTCCACCAAAACCACCCCTGCGCCATCACCCAGAGAGGTGTTCGTCCATAACTGACAGATAAATTAAACGGTAAAATAAGTTTCCACAGGTAAAACTGAATTGCATCACACCAAATCAGCGGACGTGCCCACAGGGACGGTACAAAATCCAGCACCGTGTGCGGTTGTGCCCAGCGGGTCAAAAAAATGATGGGAACAATAAGTGCCAACCAAAGCCCGAATCGTTTGAAACTGATTTTCCAGTTGACGCCTCGTAACGCCCCGTCGATTACCATCAAAATCAGAGGTAAAACCAAAATCGAAGGCTTGGCAAAAAGTGCCAAGCCAAATAATAGAGTCGCCAAACTATAGCCAAGCCAATAGCGCAAAAGATTGGAATCATTCAGATTTAGGTAAATAAGCATAGCACCAAATCCCAAACTTGCGCTAAGCAAATCTTTTAAGCCCCATGCTAACGCCACGACTTCCACCTGCACGGGATGCACCGCGAACATCATCGCCCCTAAAGCCACAATCCAACGGTCTTTTATCAGGTGAAAAAGAATAAAAAACACAAATAAACTATTGATAATATGGAGGATAATGTTAGCGGCATGAAAGACGCGCGGGTTGAAGGGGGAATCTGGGTCAAGTTGGTTGAGTAGCAGCCATGCCGTCAGCGCCACCGGTACATAAAGTTCATTGTAAGGTTGGCTCCAGATGTGATGCAGACTTTCCGCCCGAATACCGGTGAGATATGACCCATGATCCAAAATAAACTGATCATCCCAGACGAACTCGTGCGTCATTGTTCGTCCAAAGATGATCAGGGGTAACAAAATCAACATCAAGATGATAGGCAGAAACGATTGAAGACGGCTCTTCATTCCTACTCCATGCTTTTCAAGACCTCAAACAGGTCATTGCCTTCCATCTGCTCCAATGGAAGCATAAGCAACGGTTGCCCGTTGTGCTCTAAACGGAATTGGATATAGTCTAATACATCTGGTTGGCCGGTTCGCAGGTCAACACCAAGTAACCGTGGCATAAATTGCTCGACATTGACCAGCCCCTTGCGCGGGTATGACACCAGCGTGACCGGTTCATCCGCCGGAATGCTGGCTTTTTCCTTCGCCAACCGGATCGCCGTGGATAAGCCACCCAGTTCATCTACCAACCCGATCTCCATGCCATCCAAACCAGACCAGACTCGACCTTGAGCAATTTCTTCAATTTCATCTGCTGGCAAACCGCGTCCCTCCGCAACCTTTTTTACAAAAACATCATAATGGCTTTTGATCAACGTCTCCACTTCTGCTTGCTCTTCCGCGTTCAGATTGCGATCCGGAATTTGCCAACCCAAATACGGCATTCGGATTCCAAAACCGAGATCGGCATGATCCCCCACCCGGACATGATCGGTGGTCATACCCAGACTTTCTTTGATCCCAGCATTATACAACCACCCGCCAATCACTCCAATCGAACCGGTAATGGTATTGGGAGCGGCAACAATGACATCCCCATACATTGAGAGCCAATACCCCCCAGATGCCGCCACATATCCCTGCGAAACAACAACCGGTTTACCCGCTTCTTTGCACTTGCGGAGTGCTTCCGCTACCAAATCCGAGGCAAGACCATCACCGCCGGGCGAATCGACCCGCAAAATCACCGCTTTAATCGATGTATCTTTGGCGATCTTCTCAATTACGCGGCTCAATTGACGAGCTTTAATACCCTCGTCCATCGCGCATATTCCCAACGCATATACGACAGCAATACGGCGAGGTTCACCCCAATAGGGATAAACGGGAGGCGCAGTGTTCACCAACGCCTCGGATGACACCAGCTTTTTATCCTTGCCAACAATGGTTTCGAGCAATTCCTGACCCTCGCCTTCCCAACGCGCAATCTCATCGATTAAACCCGCGTCAAGAGCCTCTTGCGGACTCAATAGTACTTCTTCATTGATAATTCGATCCAATTCGGCAGGGTCAAGAGATCGCGAGGCACAAATATCATCTTTGGCTAATTGATAATAATCATCCACCAACGCTTGCCGCTGTTCCCGGTCACCGTCAGACATACCTTCCCGTGATAGCGCTTCTGCAGCAGATTTATACTTAAAATAACGCCACTCGTCAAACGCTAAGCCCAGTTTATCCAAAGTACCTTTGATGAAGGTCAACCCCATCAGATACCCTTCCAGCGTGATCATCCCTTCGGGATCCAGCACCAACTGATCCGCCACTGAGGCAAAATGATATTCATCTATTCCTAATCGATCCGCATACATAATGACGGTTTTACCGGTCGATTGAAAATCGAGCAACTCCTGCCGGAGTTCCCACAACATTTCGCGGTTGATTTTCATCCCGGAGAGGTTAATCATCATGCCACCAACAGCAGGGTCTTCTTTTGCCTGTTGGATCCAATCGATATAATCCATCAATGTTTTTCCATCATCAAACCATTGATACGTTTGATAACGTAAGGAACCGTTCATTTCCACCCGAATGAACCGTTTCTGGTGAAGATACCGGTCTCGAATCACGCTCCGCTCTCGTCCCCCCAGCCGGACAGAATAACTATTGAATAGATGCTCTTGTTCCGCATCATAATGGCTTTGCATGGTCACACTCTCATGCCCGAAACTGAAATTGACCCCGACATTAAACGCCTCCGTATCAAAATACCGTGCCGTAAGCCGCATACCGTCCAGTAGCTCCACGATACCCCCGACACTCCAGTGCCCTTCCTCAACACTCGAATGCTCCTGCAAGCCGTAATCCCCAAACAGAGTCAAGGTCTCATCCCCTAAGGGGCGCAGTGCCAGATCACCGGCATACTCCCGTTGACGGCTGTTGGTCGCAAGGGTAGTCGTCAATCCGGCTGACAGATAGCGGTTAGGACGGTATAAAGAACCTAGTGTGACCCGTGTCTTCCGCTCAAAACCACCAATCGTATCTGTCGCCCAATGATAACCAAGCCCTACACTGGAGCGACGCCCGCCCCATGATAGTGCCAGATTGTAATTGGTGATGCGTCCCAGACCGGGAATTTTTTCGTTTAAAAGATTGAAACTGAAATTCGGTACTGCAAATGAAAACCCAACTTGACGGTACGTTTTAAATGAATCCCCCGGATCGGAAAAACTGAACACCAGATCACCCTGATGAACGTAAGCCAACACTGCCGGATTAAGATACCCCTGCGATCCGGTACGAAATCCACCGGGTGATGCCAAGGCAAAATCCGTTTGAGTATGGTAGGTAGGAAATTCCAGTTGGGCAGGAGCAGATATAACCCATAACCCTAACATTAACAATGACGTAAAAACGGTCGAAAGCCGCATAGAAAGACCTCCTTAAAAGGACAAATGAAGAGTTTGAGGTAACATAATAGAGAATTACCACTTAGGCAAGCGTTTGTTCCGGAAAGGGCGGGAGAGCAGGAGAAGTTGTTCAGAAAAGATGGCCGGTTGGTGTATCAAATTGAAAATCAAGGTAACATGGTTTTCACATGTTGCAAAACATCTTCGACAGAAATCGCGCGTAAACACGCATAAGGTTCTGATTTCAAAGGACATTCCCGCTGGTAACACGGGGAACATACCAATTTGGGGTATATCACTCGATGATGGTCGCCATACGGCGCCGTCCAATTGGGATTGGTAGAGGCAAAAAGTGCCAGCGTCGGCACCCGAACAGCGGCAGCCAGATGCATCGGTCCGGTATCATTGGAGATAAAGACAGTACACTGCGCAATAACAGAGGGTAAATCTGCCAGTGAAATTTTACCGCTGAGCCGGATGGCAGGTTGTCGCATTTGATCGATAATCTGTTGCTCGGTACCCACATCACCGGGACCCCCCAAAATAACGACTTCCGCCCCGAAATGCTCCACCAGATGATCCCCAACCGCCGCAAATCGATCCGGCAACCACCGTTTCGCGGGACCAAACGTGGCTCCCGGATTGAGCGCCACCAATGGGCGCTCCGGGTGGTGGCGGGGAATCAACCGTCGCCCTCGTTCCTCATCAACCGGCATAAAAAGCCGCTTCACATGGATTTTCGCACCTGCCACCGCGGCGATCTTCAGATAATTCTCCACATTATGGTGATCCCGAAAATCGGCAGGATAGCGTAGCGGGTCGGTCAATAGCAAACGACGACCTTCCGTAGCGTACCCAACCCGGCGTGGAATTCCAGCAAGAAAAAAAAGCCACGCCGCTGAAAACGCATTCGGTAAAATCAGTCCCCAATCGACGTTTAAACGACGAAGGCGTACCGCGGTTTGGAACACCCCTTCCAACGGAACAATCCGATCCAACGCTGGATGAGCCTCAAACAACGCTACTAGATTCGGCTTCATCACGCCAATAATTTCTGCCGCCGGAAAACTCTCACGTAAAGTGGAAAGCGTGGCGGTTGCCATCACCGCATCACCGATCCAGTTGGGTAAGCGAATTGCAATGTTCATGATTAGGATTTAGGGATTAGGGATTAGATGCTTTTCTGAAGTCTCCGCAGAAGTCTTCAGCCTAGCTTTATGTATTCCATAATATCAGCCCATTCGTCTGGGCTGATGCCCTGTTCTTTGATAAATCGCTCG
>RFFQ01000161.1 GCA_003697105.1 Gemmatimonadota bacterium
CCTCTTGCTAATTTGGTTAGTATGAAAAGGGTTATCCCATTATTTAACACAAAAATACCGACCTAAAAAGAAAATTCTCACAGGTCAGGTGATAAGACACACTATGAGCCATTGGGAGGCATTCACCAATGGCTCATTTAACTCAAAACCGGTTGATTACTCTTTCAGCATACAGCCGGGCATAGCCACTTAATTTAACCCGTTTTCCGGCGTTTTCACACCATATTTCCCCTCCGCGTGCAGAAAGCTGGCGAGCGTACAACTTGTGGTTCCGAAAACGCTTTGCCCAATATGGGGTCAAGATGCAATGTGCCGATCCGGTAACCGCATCTTCTTTGTACCGTTCTTGGGGCAAAAAGTAGCGCGAGACAAAATCAGCCGTATCTCCCGGTGCCGTGACAATCACATTTGCCGGGTCGATCCGGCGTAAAATATCAAAATTCGGGACTAATTGGCGAACCTCGGCTTCAGTATCAAATATTGCGAGATAGGTGCCGGTGGTCGCTTGCCAAATCTGGCGGGGAATATCGCCTAAACCGGTAATAAGTGCCCCGGGAAAGGTCTCGCACTCCCGTGCCGGAATCGCCGGTAGATGGATCATCACCCGCCCATCGTCCGTTCGAGATGCCATAATGACGTCTCCGGCGGTGCTTTTAAATTTGAGTACCACCTCTGCCGGCTGGCGTTGGAACATCACGTGTGCCACTGCCAGCGTACCATGCCCGCACAAAAAAATCTCTTTGAGCGGGCTAAACCAACGAATTTCCACAGCCTCAGCGGTTTGAACCGCAAAGACCGTCACCGGTAGATAATGCTCTGCCGCCATCTGTTGCAATAGAGATTCCGGTAACCACGTTTCAAGCAGACAAACGCCCGCCGGATTCCCCGCAAATACCTTTGAAGTAAATGTATCAATGTGATAAAATGGTATCGTCATGGCGTTGTGATTGATGGTGTCTGGTTGGCGGTACGTCTCGAAACGAATTTTCGCTACATTATCGCTTCAACAGATTTTTTAAGGCGTTACGAACCTCTTTCATATTCGGATACCGGTCTCCGCGGTCTAGTTTGACACAGGTTAGAATGATGTGGTCCAGTGTTCGTAATACTTCGGAATTGGCGTCGCTTTCTGTCTGTAAGAGTGGATCCAAATAGAGATGGTCATAGTTGATTTGCTCTGCTGTGTAGTATTGTACTAATTCGCTTTCCCGGGCGAAGAGCCGCCGTCCGGTGACAATCTCGTAAAACACAACCCCAAATGAGAAGAGATCGGAGCGAGGGTCTATTTTTTCACCGCGATGTTGTTCCGGGGACATATAAATACCCGTCCCAACACGTTGTCCAACCGCCGTGACGGTGGAGCCGGCGATGTGCGCCACCCCAAAATCCGTAATTTTCACTTCTCCCCGGCTATTTACCATAATATTGGCGGGTTTCAAATCGCGGTGGATAATTTCTTGCTGGTGCACTTCATACAAGGCATCGGCAACGCATGTCATAATGCGGATAGCCTCCGTAAGTTTCAGCCGTCCCCGTTCTTTCAAGGAGGGTCCATCCACATATTCCATGATAATACTTCGGCGTACTTCATCAAGGTCATAAATTTTGACAATATTGGGATGATTCAATCCCGCCGCCGCTTTAGCTTCGGAAAAGAACCGGACGATTGCCCCAGAATCTTGGTCTTGTGCCGGAAGTAACTCCTTGATTGCGACCGTGCGAGCCAGCCGAGTATCGTGTGCTTTGTAAACCACCCCCATACCCCCCCGTCCGAGCTCTTCCAAAATCTGAAAACGGGGGGTTGCGGTGCCTTCATCCTCAGGAGCGTTAGATGAGGTGCGGGAGCTAACAAAGTTCTGAAATACACTGGAAAAAATCCGCTCGCCTTCCAAATATCCTTTGCGGTTCAAACTTTTGATGATATGCTGTTCCGAACGGGTGATCTCCTCGGCATGTACCAGCTTAATCAGTACTTTTTTTTCGGCATTATCCAGATGTTGCCAAATGTACTCAAAATGAGCCTGCGTGCTGGTTTCAAAGGCGTCTTGTAGCTCCTTAAAATCCGACTCCATGGTTTGACTGGCATCTCGACGGTGTTCAAACAACTGGTAGCAGGCAATTTGTAAAAAAAACGGGTGCAAGCCGGCTAACTGGCGAACAAACTGAACTTCTGCACAGGTCAGATCAATGCCATTTTTTTGGAATGGTTCGCGGATCAGCATGAGAGCTTCGTTTTCCGAGAAGGGTTCCAGCACAATTGAGGAAAAAATATTGAAAAAAGGTGAACCGATAATCTCATCCATTGCCACACTTTGTAAATCGCGGGCAGAACTCGTGATATAAGCAACCTTAAAGTTATTGGCAATCCCCCTCAAGAAGGCAAAAAAGTCTAAATTAAAGCTCCGGTTGCGTGTGACCAAATCAAACTCATCAAAAAAGAAGATTAGAACTTTGTCTTTATAGCGTTCAATTTTACGCACGAAGCCATCATAATCGGCACTGGTAATTTGGTTGGAGTGTCCCACAAAGGTGGATGTTGATCCGGGCTCCTCCGGGGGATGTTCCGAGTTAGGAAAGGGACCCACCAACAACCGTTTCACTTTGCTCAAAAAGCTTTCCGGTGCTGCGGGCGTACCGGTTTCCTTATTTTTAGCGGCAAGTTGTGCTTCTTCGTGGGTTAATTTTTCCGAGAGCAACATCAGAAATTCTTTGGGCGAGAGTTGCCCATAAATGGAAAAATCAACCGAGATAAATAGGTAGTTTTCCCAATCATCCAAATAGGTTTTGCGAACATCTGGGTGATAAATATAGTGCATCAGAGAGGATTTACCGATCCGTCTATCGCCGACAATCGAAACGGATTGCGGTCTGCCGGGGGTACTAATACGTTCGTAAATTTTGCGGATGATCTTTTTCCGCCCGTAAAAATCGGCGGGGTTTTCTATTTTCGCGCGGTTCGTATACGGATTTTGTCTCATATCAGATGAATTTAGCCATACGGTTAATGTCAAGTAGCAGTGGTAACGGGTAAAAAGGCGTTTTTAAGTGCGGTATCGCACCCGCGATTCGTCGGGATCAAATTGGAATCAAGTCAGGAAAGAACTCGAATGTGTGCCCTCTTCTCGTAGGGTTTTCCAAATAGAATGTTCTTCCCGAACCCATCGCCGGATTAAATTGATTTGGAAGCGGTACGTTTCCGGCGGGGATTCCTTCCTGATTATATCTTTTTTTAGCAATAAATCAAGAGTTTTCGCAACCGATTGTGGCTGAACCTGTAACCCATTGAATTGGTGAGCATTTTCGATGACCGCTCGACTTTGGAAGGACGCGGTATCCGATTCCACCAACTCGCAAATGAGCGAGAGATTGAGGCGATCTTCTGATTCAAATTCTTCATTCCACAGATAAATTAAATGGGGTGGCGGGTTCTTGATCAATTCTTCTACAGCTTCATCCACATCCTCTATTTCGACCACACTGCGATGCTCATCGTTTAAGATGGTGATTAAATTCCGGCAAATACATTGGATAAAATACGGATGCCCGGCGGCCAGCTCGTAGATGCGGCGGATGGAATCCTCTTCGTATATGACACTGCCTTGTACGGGGCGGGTGATCAGTTGCACGGATTCATCATAATTGAGCAAACCGATCTTTCGATAGCGCGCCACATTGAACATTTCCGGTAAATACTGCTCTTTCAAGGATTCCAACATCTGGGAGCCCACAAAAATGAAGGTCAGATAGCTCCGTTGTTCCATCAAGTGCCGAAAATAGCGGTAAATATCGGTGCTAAGGTTATCCTGATGGACTTTACGACTGAGCAACTCGTACTCATCAAAAAGCAGAATGAGGGAGCGTTCCCCAATAACTTCAGCCACATCATCCAAAAAGGTATTGTACAAGGCATACGGGTTTTGAGAGCGGTCATCAAAGTTATAGGTTTGCATAACCATTTTTCGCAGGGAAATTGTGGGACCCACCGTGGTTTGGTAGCGGATAAACGGGTTACCCATTTCATCGGGGTCCACCTTCGCAATGGCTTTTTCAATCCGGCGGACGAGCCGTTCGTGTTCCAAGGGTTTTTCGATCACTTTGCTGGGATGCGGCTTGACCAACGGGGGTTTTTCCGGGTTGACCAGATATAAGAGGGGGATATTGGAGAGTTTCGGGAAGTCATCTAGCAGGTCGATAAGTTGCTGCACCAAGTCCTGATCACTTTCCAAATCCATGATGATCAGCAGGGGGCGTTCTTTTTGGGCAAGCGCCGTCATTTCCGCTAAATTTTCGGCGGCTAAGACTTCAAATTTTTCCACGCGTAGCGCCACCGACACGAGCCGGATAGTGGGGTGATCTTGGCTTAACATCAAAACTTTGCGGTAACGGTGGACAGATGGCAATTCAATGGATTCCAATTGTTCGGCAATGTTAATGCTAATTTTTTTGAAGAAATCGTGTGTATCCACATCTGCCATTTCTTGCATGTCCACAATCACCGGAATAAATTGTTCTCCTAACTCACCATTTCGGATTTGGTAAAGGGTGCTGGTTTTACCGACCCGGCGTTCGCCGTAGAGTACCAGCGCAACATCATGCCGACGTGACTCAAGTTCCGCTTGAATAAACTGGAATACATCTTCTCGCCCGAAAAACATCGTTTTATCTTTGATCGGGTTACCGGTGATGTACATGTTGGTGATTTTGGTCTCTTGGGATCGTTCACCAAACAGGTCGATTTGTCCCACAATTTGGCGGTACAACTGGTCAATCCGTTCCTGTATCCGATCTTCATAGATGGAACGCTGTAGCAAGAATTGCCGGAGGGGTAAAATGGCTATGGGGTGCGAGCCGCTGAGAAACGTATAAATTTGGTTTTGTACCTCTTGAGGGATCGCGCCATCCGTGACCAAAAACGCAATTCGGGTATTGTATGCCGCTTCTTCTGCCGGATGTGTGATCCGGTGGCGTAATTGCAAAATGGTATCCAGGGTTAATTTTTGGTTCGTCAAGCAGGTGACCAACGCATGGTTGAATTTCGCATATTCATGGGTTTCGGGGAAGGTTAGGCGTATGTCTGCGCTGGAGAGCCGTTCTACGTGGGCACCCAAACCTTGGAAGAAACGGCGGGTCACCTCGACCAGTTCTTCAATCCGAAACGCTTCTTCCATCGCGAGGGTGATTTTAGCGATTACATCTTTATCGGTGGCTTGTAACAATGCTTTTTCAAAAATCGCAATAGACCGCTTATCGTATTTTTTGGTAATGGCATATACTTCTGCCAAACCCATTAAGGCAACGGCATTTTCAGGTTGTTCTTTCAAAGCCAGTTGGTAGAGTTCCTCAGCACGATCGTAATTGCCTTGAATAAAGGCATTATGTGCCCGTTCCACATTGAGCATTTGTTGCCGTTCATGCAGGGTACGTCCCAACCAGACCGTCAAGATAATCCCCAGAACGATGACCCCGAGGGCAATGGAAAGTGATATCCGGTTCCGCTCCTGGATCCGCTGTTGCTGGATTTGGGTACGGGTAAATTGCAGTTCCATCTGTGCCATCTCAAACAGCGGGCTGTGATCGATCACACGTTCCAGTAAGGTTTCCGCCGCTTGCCAGTGGGCATTATCCATTGCGGTGGATGCTTGCTGATACAAAGAATCCATCTGCTCAATTTTATCCGCCAGCGAATCCATCGGGGACAGCAGGTTGCGCAATTGGCGTTTTGCCACGGCATAGCGCCCGCGCATAACGTTAATTTGTATCAGAATGCGCCGGGCGTCATCATTATGGCGTTGCCGTTGCAGAGCGTTTTCAGCGGCTTCGGCGGCACGGTCATAATCTTGGGTTTTAAAATATGCCTGTGCTAACAAAGTGTAAATGTTTGCCAACTTCTCCGGTTTTAAGCGGCCGGTATCCGCTTGATTGAGATACAATTCCAGAGTCAGGATAGTTTCCGAATAATGTTCCAACTGAAAATGGGTCCATGCCAGCCAGTAACTGGCGATATAATGAGGTATCAAGGGGAACTCGCTTTTATCTTGCATCAATTTCAGCGCGTGCTCCAAATGGGCTAATGCCGACGGGTATTCACCGAGTTGTGCCAAACAACGCCCCAGATGGCTAATGTAAACCTCGTCATTACTCGCCAATTCAACAGCCCGTTGGTAATAAGGTAAAGCACCCGCCAAATCACCGTTGGTATATGCGGCATAGCCCTGTTGCCAGGCATCAAAGGCGGGATCGCCACCGCCATAGACCGGCAAAGCGGTACACCACAGCCACACGCCAATAAAGTAAAGACCCCAATGAAAGGGTTTGAATGGGATTGGCATCACTATGTTGCCTCCTACCCGCGGATTCCCCTATTCTGCCATCTTTTTGATTTGGTCTTGAATATCATCACGGAGTTGGCGGGCTTCCGGGGTGTTTTGGTAATCCAAAGCTTGCTGGATGAGACGGAGTGCCTCCGGCATATTCCCCTGTTGAAACGCGGATCGAGCATTGGTATAGGATTCTTGATACCGAATCCAGTTTCGCGCGTTTTGGGCACGCTGTTCCAACACGGGTTTGACCTCGGCGGAGGCATAGGTTTTCGCGGTTTCAAAGGCATGAATTGCCGCCTCCCAATCACCATCAATCACATGTGCGTCACCTAAACTGGTCCATGCCGTGACCAATTTGGCACGAACTTCTTCGGCATTAGGACGAAGGTTCAGAGCGTTTTCCAAGGCGTCAATACTGCCTTCCCAATCGTTATCGGTAAGCTTTTCCAATGCGGTTTGGTAGTATTGTTCAAACGCTTTGGCTTTGCGTTCTTCTTTTTGGGCATTCAAGTAGGTATGTCGCCACGAGTCATACAGGGCGATATCCGTGCTGAGGACCCGCCGAATCCGATTTTTCGCGGGCGGGCGTGGACGCTGGGGGGGCGTAAACTTCACGGCGAAGTACTTCGCACGGGCATCTTTGGTGAAGAGGATGTCCGGGTTTTGGCGGTATAATTCCAAACCGGTCGTCCACGCCTCAAAAAAGCCATCCTGATCGATCTTTCTTAAAGCTAGGGGTATCCAAAGGTGGTTATCCCGTTCGATAAATTCAAAGCGCGTCACCAGATACGGAGGGATCTCCTGCAATTTTCGGTCAGACGGTACACCGCTATCAAACATGACTAACAATTCATCGGGGAACGCGAGAATTGCGGTGTTGATTTGGTGGTTTTCCAGCAAGGTGACCACCAAAGTCGTGATGTCATCAAAATCGCCGGTTGGTGGCGACTCTGACAAGAGTTCGAGGGGATATTTGACGATGTTCCGTTGGAGTACTTTGGCATGGCGGTAGGGGATTTCGGGGTCGGGTTGGTACGCCAATCCGGTCGCTTGCAAGGTGCAGTAGATTTGCATGGCGGTGATGATATTTTCCGGCAAATCAATAATCAGGTCGTCACTAAGAATCAACTGGACATAGGAATTAATCCACTCGTGGGTGGGGGTGATGAAGTGGGCAAGGCGTTCTTCGCTCTCCCACAGGCATTTGCCACGACGATAAATGGTAAATTCGGTCTCGTAGGTGGTGGGTAAATAGGATTGGTTTGCATACGAGATGGTGATCTGAACCGGTTGTTTCCGATCCGCTTCCAATTGAATAACATCTTCGGGAAGGGGGACTTTCACTACTTCTGAGGTCACCCGGCGCGGCTCAATCGATTTTCGTTCTTGCGAGATATACGGCACCATCATGGTGCCATCCAGATTGATCGGGACTTGGGTTTCAATAATACACTCAATGGTTTCGTTGGCTTCGTTTTCGAGTTCTAACATTGCCACCGGTTGATTATTGGCATATTGGGAGGCGTACACATCGGTGATATGCATATTCCGAATGCGGATTGAAGCGGGTATCCCAGAAAGTGTCAGGGACAAAAAATGGGTTCCGGGCAGTGTCGGCGGGCTTTCATAGGTATAGTCCACCCGGATCATTTCAAAAGGTTGGATGAGCCGGAACGGCAATTTCAGGCTGGTTCCAAATGCTTGTGTCGGGGCTTCATCATTGTGGCGCTCCAGCCGCAGACCGGCTCTTAGCCCGAGCACATCAAACAGATAAACCTCACCACCCATTGCCACGTAATCACTCCATTCCAACGTCACCAAGGGATCGGAAAGACGAACACCGTACCACGACCGCGAATTGAAAAGGGTGTAACTGGCACCATAGTGCATCAATTGGGGCAAATAGATGTCTTCGTGATCAAGTCCCGAATATTTGACTTCAGAATCTGTTAAGTCCTCCCAAACGACTCCCAGCCGTAACCGCTCATTGTAGTTGTACATCAAGCCCACATCAATACCATCACCGGTGGATTCGCCCTGCTTCACACCGTCCCAATCCATCTGTTGAAAAATGCTCTTAAAACTAATACCCACACTCAAACCGCCGTATAGCGCTACGGCTAGCGAGGCATACAACCGTCCATCCTGAAATACCAGTTCCTTGTCATCATAGCCGTAGGTATAAAAATTAAAGCCGAGCATAGAATGACGCCAAAAGGGGAATGCCAGTGCCAAATTTAGATTTTCAATACCGGCACCGAATCGATTATCTGTGTACGTACTGGTAAGTTGTCCGGTACTTAAATCCGCCAACCCGGCGGGATTCCAATAAATAGCATTGGCATCATTCGAGACGGCGACATATGCTCCCCCCAGCCCAATCGGGCGGGCGCCCATCGGTACCTGCTGCCGGTTCAGGGCAAAGCTAGGCAACGAAAAGCCTGTGATGCCCAAAAGGAGGACCCACAAAACGAAACATTGTGAAAATCGCGTCATGCGCTAGAGTAAATCCCACAAGAGAAAAAGAGACAAGGAATAGATCGGATAGAGAGTAATAATAATCGATCCAGCAGTATTCCGAAAGATCAAATTCTGAAGTCTCCGCAGAAGTTTTTCGCTGAATAC
>RFFQ01000162.1 GCA_003697105.1 Gemmatimonadota bacterium
AACCATTCAAATAGTGTGATAATTGCATGATAGCTCCTTTCAGTAAAGTGAGCAATAATCAAACTATTTGATTCAATTTTATTCAAGTGCAGATTTCTGTGGAGACTTCAGAGTGATATATTAATCCATCCACGGTGCGCAACCCCGCTAACCGGAACTACGTTGGCGAAGACATGCTTTAACATGAGGCGAATCTCCGGCAATAGTTGAAAACCTCACATGTTTCCGCTTATTCCCCATGATTACCCCGTTTTCAGTGCTGAAAACGGGGTTTTCGTTTTCGGAGTCGATAACGACGCTATCGCCGCTTTGTCTGGTTCCGAATTCGTTGCTCCGGGCAATCATGGAACAAAAGTCTTGACGGTTTACCTGAGAAGAGTTATTATCATAATTAGATAATTTTTTAATTAACTAACTATAGTATCGCGAAACAGCTCATGCACAAATTATTCAAAGCGCTGGATGACCCCACTCGGCGAGAAATTCTAAATTTACTCAAGGAAAAAGACCGCACCGCTGGTGAGATAGCAAAACAGTTTAATATGACCAAGCCAAGTATTTCCTATCACTTAGATTTGCTGAAGCAGGCAGAAGTGGTGATTGCGGTCAAAGAGGGTCAATTTGTAAAATATTCGCTCAACACCACAGTGTTGGCGGAAATTATCCAGTGGTTAATGAGTCTAAAAAACGCTACCCCGGAAGGAGATATTCATGAAAGTGAGTGAATTTATCAAAAAGGAAGTGCTAATTTGGCTGGTTATGGCGGTCCCGTTTGTCGTGTTGGGGCTTGTCTGGGAGAAGTTGCCGGAACAAGTCCCCTTGCATTGGAATTTTCGGGGCGAGGTGGATCGCTACGGTGGGAAAATCTCCCTGCTCAAGATGGCACTGATAAACATCGGGGTGTACGTATTGATGCTGGTTCTACCCAAAATTGATCCGCGCCGCCGCAATTACAACCTTTTTGAGCGCCCGTATCACATCATCCGCCTGCTGATTCACCTGCTCCTATCGGCATTACTGATCGCCAGTGTGGTGATTGCGCTTGGCTACCCGCTCCACATGCCGACGGTGGTCCAACTGATCATTGTGGGCGTGTTTTTGGCGTTGGGCAATTATCTGGGCAACATCCGCCCCAATTATTTTGTGGGGATTCGCACCCCGTGGACGCTGGAAAATGAGGAAGTCTGGAAGAAAACGCACCGAGTAGCCGCGATGCTGTGGGTTTTTAGTTCGGTGATGATGCTGGGGTTGCGGGTCTTCGTCGGGCACGACCTGTTTAGTTACCTTTTCATCGGTTATATGGTGCTGATCGTACTCGTACCGGTGATTTACTCTTACGCCATCTATCCTAAAGGTGAAACCAGCGCTTAATCAGCACCAACGGTTGGTTTCGTAGCCGTTGAATGACGCGCCGGTTATGGAAAATATCGGCAAAATGGGGTTTTAAGCGGAGCAATTGCCCGATATACCGCCCATTTTCCCATAAAATCTGGGGAAAATAGCGCACCCACATCAGGATGGTCCAATTTTTAAGGATCAATATCCACCGCTGTTTTGCAGATGTGGCAAGTTCTGGAAGTGTGGCACATCTGGCTTTTGCGCGGGGAGCTAGCACCGCCTCCCAACCGGTTAATCGTGCCCGGAATGCCAGATCAACCTCATCGATCTCACCTTCAAATTGCGGGTCAAACCCACCTAATTGATATAGCATATCGGTACGGTAGAGTGCCACCACTTTAAGGGGGGCAAAAATCGGACGCAGTTCCGAAGGTTGCTTCTCCGAATGTTCAGGGGATTGGATGTTGAAAACCGGCGTACCCCCCTTGGAAATCAACCACCCAACAATCTCTTGCGGATCGAAAATCAACCGCGCCCCCACCATCCCAATCCGGTTATCAAATTGAGCAACCGTCACTAATTCAGCGATAAAATCCGGCGGAATTTCCAGACCGGTATTCAACAGCAAGGTGAAATGTCCGAGTGACAGATTTTCCAGATGTTGAATTCCGGCAAGGTCTGCATCCACAAGAACGTCAATATTTTGATACGTTTGTTGCTGTAAAATGTGTATTTGGGTGTCAATGTCATCTGGGTCACCCCACAAAATCACGCTAACTTTCGGGTTTTCCGGAAGGTCGGCGGATTGTGCCCCGTGTAACAGCAACATCGTGCGGCGTTCATCTTCCCCCCGGTCAATTAGTTTCTGAATGTCGGCGGCAGAGACACGCTTTTTACGCTGAATATGCCAGCGTTTCAGCAGAGTCGGCGGCAGATGAACTATCGCCGAGAGCACCCCTCGCACAAATTGCCAACCATAGCCGGTTTTCAGGAAGTGAAACCCCGCGCTGGTGAGGATGCCATCCAACACAATCGCCGGAAAGTGGCGAACCAACAGCGGTAACGGGTAATTTTTAAGGATGGTATAAAGTTTATTGCGAGCAATCCAAAAGGTTTTGCGCGGGGTCTCCAGCAGGAGTGGATTGTTGTATTTTGCCAGATGGTCAAGGTCCACTTCCGCCGCCGTCACGCCCTCCATGTGGTAGATAATCGAATTTGGCACATACAGGCATTTATAACCCGCCAATTGCGCCCGAAAACTCCAATCCACATCTTCCAAATAGGCAAAATAGGCATCATCAAAAAGACCGATCTCATCAAAAATGGTTTTGCGATACACTGCCGCTCCACCGCAAGCGCCAAACACCTCCTGTTCCTCTTGGAAATACGGTGTCAATTTGCGCCCAAAACCACGCTTAAACGGGTTGCCACTACTGCTGATCATATCGCCGGCGCCATTGATGATCTCCCGTTGCCAATAGTCCAGCATTAAGCAGGCAATAAACCCGACATCCGGCCGCCGCCGGAAGGCATCCATCGCGGCAGTGAGCCAATCTGGATGGGCTTCGGTGTCGTTATTCAGCAGGGCGATAAATTCCCCTGTTGCCGTTTGAATGCCGGCATTGACTGCACCGGTAAATCCCCGATTTTGGCTAAGTTTGACAAGTGTAACCGTTGGAAATTCGGATTGAACAAATGGGATAGAATCATCCGTCGAGCCATTATCCACAACAATGATTTCCACATGAGGATACGTGAGATGTTGTAAGGAAGGGAGGCAAATTTGGAGTAAGTGGCGACCGTTCCAATTTGGGATCACAACGGAGACACGGGGTAGCATGGTATTCATTGTGGCAACATCAAAAAATAAAGACGAGGATAGTTCATCCTCGTCAAATTCAAAGGCATCCGGTAGTTGCGGGGAACCTAAAACACGCCCCACAATAGCCTAAACCGGCATTATTCTTTATGCGTGGAAATACCAAACGGGAGATAAGCGGGGCACCACTTGAAGATAGCGGTCAAAATCGGAACAATCCCGATAACCCCCCACCAAGAGTGAAAATAGAATCCGATTGCCAGAATCACAACGCCAACAACTAGCCGAATCACGCGGTCAAGTGTCCCGATATTATGCTTCATAGACCAAACCTCCTTCCTTACGGTACGTGAATATGTTGTTAAACAACCCGGCTACCCCCCCTAAAATTAAAGAGATTGGGGCGGCATAAATTTTTAGTAACTCTCTTGCACCGGATAGCCTTTTACCTGAATCTTATAATAATCAGCTGTTTCGTTTGGGGCAACTACTTTTTCGTAGGTGGTCTGTTTGGGTCCCAGAGATACCGGGTTCCAACCAATCGGGCGTTCGACGGGAACGCCGTCACGGGTGAAAAACTGCACCCGGTATTCGCCATTGACCGGGTCTTCTTCATCGGTATTAACAAATGTTAGTGAAAGTTCGAGGTAATTCTGGGCAGTTAAGGACTCTGTGACGCGCCGCAGTTGCAATGCTCCTACGTTATCTTCTTCTACCATGACCATAATTCCGCGTTCACCACTATCTTCCGAGGCAGGCTCCACCTGTACCGGAATTCTTCCCTGACGGTCGGGAATCGTCGTTTCGATCACTACGGGATGGGGTGTTGTTCCACAGCCAATCAGGTAGGTTGTTACCAACAGTAAGGCTAGCACGTATTGAATACGCATGACTCGATCTCCTTCATCTAAAATGACAAGAACAATTCTGCTTGGATAATAAAGGGACGGCTCTCATTTGGCGACTTGCACAGAAGGTTCAACGGAAAGTACGGTAGCGTAAGAACCGTTTCTGTCCCGCCTCTACCCGAACACCGGTATATTGAAATTGCTCGATAGTGAAACCACTACTACCCATAATATCTAGGGTGACGGTGTAGGTGCCCGGCGGCACCAGCAACCGGGCTACTTGAATATTATCCGGTAACGTCAGCCAACTACGGGTATCCGCAGCTTCGGTAGCAACACTGAAGATATTAAAGAGACATCCGGCAGTTTCGCCGTATTCTTTCTCGATCTGTTTCTGGATACCGTACTTGAGCGTCGCACGTGTCACCGCTTTGGTGGTGATACGCAAGCGTCGGTCTTCCAAATTTTTGACCGCAATATCGGCGACATCTTGAACTTTTTCCGTATAGACCGATTTACCCCCTACCGAAAGCCGGGCGGATTGGGTTCGCGGCGGTCGTTTGATATAATAAGGAAACGCAACCGTGATTTGATCATCGATTTTATCCTCAATCCGAAGATTTACAACATCCTGCCCCTTATACGGCACCATTCCATTATCCCAAATCAGGATAATTTCACCGTTTTCGGCATAGCGCTCTTGCGGAATGTAGGTTAGATTTGGAAAGGCTGACGCGTAGGTATCGTACTCTGTCTGAAATCCAAGCGCTTTGGATGTTCGGAGTAAATCTTTTTTGAGTTGGGTAGGTGCTGGGAGAGCATAAAATGTTTGGTAATCGGACTGGTAGGTCTCATAAGCATTCCGGTAGGCAATAAACGCATCATTGATATCGCCCTCCGCTTCATAAATCATACCCATTAAATAGAGCACAAAGGCATCCGATTTATACCGGTTTTTGGTTTCGTATTTTTCATTGAGTTCACCCAATTTCAGGTTTACCCGGCGGGCTTCCACTAGAGCACCATCCAAATCATTTAACATCAAGTAGTTAAGTGCCATATAATAGTGAATCATCACCTGTTCAAAATCTTCACCGCGGTAAGGGTGCGCTAAATCATTGATCATATAGGTCATGGCTTCCCGGCTAATACTTTTTGCGTACAATTCATCGATGCGCTCCAACGCCCGCTCGAAGAATTGGTTGCTTTCCTCGTATTTCCCGCGTAAATGGCTGACCATACCCCGGTCTAAGTAATATAGCAAAATGTCCTTATCACTATATGCCGCCTGACTTCGCGTTAAAAGCGTATCCGCTTGCGCCAGATCACCGCGCAAGAAGGTATCTTGAATCGCAATCGTCTTTTGATAGTGAGTGGCGCAACCGGAGAAGACAAAGCTGAAGATGGATAAAAGTAATAAGTGGCTTATTTTCATGGACGTATCGGGTTGAATGTAAAATAGATATGTGGTATTAGACCCTTCGGATGTTTAAACATCGGAAGGGTCTCTAGGAGATCACAAACCGAGGGCAATCACAATTTGAATTTACGGCCCTGTTGGATTAATTTTTTCAATTTTTTATCCCCGATCCAGACCTTGCGATTGGTTTCCAAATCGCTTAGTTCCAGATCGATTTGATAAAATACAACTTGCTGTTTGCCCTCCTGATCGACAATCGACTGGATCGTGCCGCTCAGCATAAAATCCGCCCCGGTTTCTTGTTTCCAGCGGGCGCGGGTTTCTTCGGAGGCAAACTCTTGCTGGTCGGCGCGTTCTTGACGGATGTCATCGCGCATGGCGCCACTTTGCACCATTTCCACCAGACCGGAATTGATCAACGCCCGCTCAATCTCATTGATAAATGTATCGATCGCAATGTGTTCGTGGCTCCGGTTGCGGATATTCCCCACAATAATGACCGGTTGTCGGGCATTTTCGGTGGTGAACGTCGCCAACCACGGGTGATTTAGCGCATCGGCGATCATTTCTTCCGCAACTAAGCGAGAATCGGTGTCATTCCATTTCCCGCTGAGGTCGGTGACACTCTGCGGGTCAAGGCGGGTCACATCTGTGCGGGCACACCCGGAGACCCACACCACCAGCAACATCCAAATATGAATACGCAACATGGCTCAAACCCATTATAAATACGAACAGCGGAGGTATTCTCCGCCGCTCACTCATAAAAACAGAGACTAATCAATTAACTTTTTAATTTTTTTATTACCAATCCAGACCTTTTGGTTGGTTTCCATGTTCGTCAGTTCCAGATCGACCTGATAGAACATCACTTTGCGATTACCGCTGGCGTCTTCGATGGCATTGATCGTGCCGCTCAACATAAAATCCGCACCGGTTTCTTGCTTCCAGCGGGCGCGGGTTTCTTCGGAGGCAAACTCTTGCTGGTCGGCGCGTTCTTTACGGATATCATCACGCATGGCGCCGCTTTGCACCATTTCCACCAGACCGGAATTGATAAAGGCGCGTTCTAAATCTTTAATAAATGTATCTTCGCTGATATGTTCCCGAGTTTTGTTGTACACATTGCCCACAATCACGACCGGCTCCCGGTTATGTTGCGTTTTGAATTTGGTCAACCACGGGCGGGAGAGCGCATCGGCGATCATTTCTTCCGCAACTAAGCGAGAATCGGTGTCATTCCATTTTCCACTCAGGTCTGTCACCATCGTCGGGTCCAGCCGGGTCACTTGTTTACCACCGCTACAACTCACCAAAAGCACTGCACCGACGATCCATACCAAGGCAAATTTAATATTTTTCATGTCATATACTCCTTTTATCTAAAATGTATTGTGGTGATAAGAATGTCATGAGTTGCTATAAACTGTTAAGTGATTTGGATGATGTCCATCACACGGAAAGCTTCACTATATTCGTATGCATCCGTTTGCTGGGAAAGCCATTCCCGGACAAATTGTTCTACCCGGGCAAAATCCGCAAATTGAGATTCATGGTACGCCAGCCACTCCAATTTTTGGTCGATGAGTGCCGTAATATCCTCAAAGTAGTTCGGTTTATTGGTACCATAAAAATAAATTTGGCTCACCCGGTGCGGTTCGCCGGGGTACATAAACTTATTTTTAGCGGCAAAACAGGCATCAAACACAGCTTCTGCCGTAATGCGATGATCCCGATGAAACAGATTGATGTTATCAAAATCCTGATTGGCGGGGTCGAATGTAAACACCTTTTCTGGCTTATACTCTTTGATCACACTCACCAGTTGATGCCGCAGTGCTTCGGTGTATTCCAAAAACCCATCCGTATGTTCCAGAAAGACCACCTCACTCAGCCCCATTGCCTGTGCCACGCGCATCTGTTCTTTTTTCCGTTGGGAGATGCGTTCATGGCGTGGAATGGATATATCTTTACACCCATTTTCACCATTTGTGACAATGACGAAGACCGCCTGATAGCCTTGCAATATTAATTTACGGATCGTACCGGTAGCGCCAAATTCCAAATCATCCGGATGCGCCCCAAAAGCAACAATCGTTTTCATTTAACGTCTCCTCTTTATAACGGGGTCAGATAGACTTGAGATATAGCACAAAGCCGGGGACGGGTCAATACCAAATCGCTCCCATTGAATGCCCCGTTCCCGATCATTTTCCTTGAATTTAGCCCCAATTTGTGGTAGTCTGACAACATCTAACCTCATTTTTATTCATCTGGTTTAGGAGGACCTTTGATGAAACGGACACTCATTTTTATTAGTTTTAGTCTCATGTTTGCCCTGAGTTCTCTCACACACGGGCAGAGTATCGCCCAGTGGGACACCGATTTTGGTCGATTTCGGGCAGAATTGCGGGAAGATTTAGTCCCGATCACAGTCAATAATTTTATCGGTTTAGCCAACGAAAATTTTTATGATGGGCTGATCTTTCATCGCGTGGTGGCTGGTTTTGTCATTCAAGATGGAGACCCCACCGGCACGGGTGAAGGTGGCTCGGGGGTCACGATTCCGTTGGAAATTCACCCAGAGATGCGCCATGACCGGGCAGGCACACTTGGTATGGCACGCGGTTCAGACCCCAATAGCGCCAGTTCGCAGTATTATTTTACATTATCACGCCAATCGGGGCTAGATGATAACTATGCCGTCTTTGGACATGTGATTCAAGGGCTGGATGTGGTCTTGGCGATTGGAGAAGTACCGGTTGATGAAAATGATCGCCCTTTGGAAGATGTGGTAATCGATAGCGTTCGTATCTTGGGAGTGGTATTCCCACACTTTGAACTCACCCAGACCCAAATCAGTGACCATCCCGATGATTCAGATGGTGACGGTGTGCTCAATCCGTTGGATGCCGGCCAACTTCGGGTCGAAGTGAAAAATTGGCTGGGATGGAACAACGCGACACAAGTCATCGGACGGTTGATTGTGGAGGATGATCGGATCGCGGTCACCCAAGATTCCGTTGCATTTGGGACGATTGCCCCCGGAGATTCCACCGATAATTTCAACCAACCGTTTGAATTTGAAGTCCTTTCGGAAGCGGTGTTTAGTACAGAAGCAACGCTCCGGTTCGAGGCAAATCCAGATTCCACCTATCCCTTTTGGGTGGAGTTCCCCATCACCATTGAGGTATCCCTGAACCAAGCCGGTTGGCCCCTGAACGATGCCCGTTCAACCTCCTCGGCGCTCGTACTCGATCTGGATGAGGACGGCACTAACGAAGCCATTTTTGCCGATGATGACGGGTACGTCCATGCCTACCGGGCAGACGGGCAAAGTGAGTTACCGGGCTTTCCGGTACCGATGGGAGCACCCATTACAGCGGCCGTAGCGGCGTATGACATCAATGATGACGGTAAGCCGGAACTGGTCGCCGGTAGCCGGAACAACCTTTTACGGGTAATCGATTTTCAGGGGCAAACGGTGTTTGAATATCAAGCGGGGGCGGCATTTTGGGCGAATCCAATGGTAGCGGACGTGAACGAAGACAACGTGCCGGAGGTGATCGCCATCGCGCGAAATTCAGAAGTGCTGGTATTCAACCCGGATGGCTCCACTTTCGGGGATTTTCCGGTAAGTACAACCGGAGCGACCGTCGGTTCGCCCGCATTGGCAGACCTAGACGGTGACGGTTATCAGGATATTATCTTTCTCTCGTCAACCCTGAACGCGATTTCCACCGCCACCGGAGAAAATCTAGCGGGATTTCCGGTGGCTGTCGGCGGTGCCTCTTTAAATGGTCCCGCGGTTGCCGATGTAGATCAAGATAGCTATCCTGAAATTTTGCTCGGCTTGACCAGTGGCGACGTGGTAGTCATCAATCATGATGGCACGGAGATGCTCCGCTACACCACCAGTGGCCCGATCAATGCCTCCGTTGTGGCGGCAGATGTCAATCAGGATGCCCAAATTGAACTCATTACGATCACCAATAACGGCGATTTATTCGTGATCGACTCCCGCGGGAATGATCTTCCCGGCTTTCCGCGCGCAATGGGTGGCATGTCGCAATCCACACCGGTATTAGCCGATTTGAATGGAAACGGCACGGTTGATCTGATCTTCGGGACAAATGACGGTCTGCTCCATGTGTTGGACATCAACGGCGAGGAGGTCTCTCCATTCCCAATTTCTGTTGGCGGCACACTCTGGATGACCAGCCCTGCCATTGCCGACTTGGATGGCGATCACGATCTGGAAATTCTCCTACCGGGGGACGATAATTACACCGCCATTGATGTCAAAACCGGCGGGCGAGTGGTCTTACCTTTCTTTAAGGCAAACCCGGGACGTACCGGGCAGTTGGCGGATACCTACACGAATGCTCCGGCGGGCAAACCGGCGGTACATGTCGTGGAGCATACGTTTTTGGAACGTAATTACCCCAATCCGTTTAACCCGAAAACAACCATCCGGTATGGATTGGCAACACCGGCATCCGTCCGGATGGATATTTATGACATCAGCGGAAAATTTGTCCGAACCCTCGTCCACAACCACCAAGATGCCGGATTCTATCAGGTTCAATGGGATGGGCGCAACCAATCCGGTAAAGCACTAAGTTCCGGGCTTTATTTATACCGCTTGCAGGCAGATACATTCGTGGATATAAAGCCAATGATTTTGCTCCGGTAAGCCGTCTAAAACCGGTATAAGATAGATGTAAACCCCTGCGCGTAGGCTTGCCAAATCGTTGATATTTGGCAAGCCTACATTCCTCCCCAAACCAAAGCCGCTAAAAACCTCTTGTCAAATCCTCACCCGAACATTACTCTTCAACGGATTAACAATAACAGATACTCTTACACCATTTTTAGGTATGCGGTGAAATGCCCCGTTGTTTTTTTGTCTCCGATCTACATGGTCAAGCGCATCGTTACCAGCAACTTTTCCGGCGAATCGAAATAGACCGGCCGGAGGCTGTCTTTATGGGCGGCGATTTGTTTCCCTCGGGTTTGATTCCCACCCAATCGTTCGATCCGGGACATACAGATTTTGTTTCCGATGTACTAATTCAAGAATTTCGCCGGTTGCAAGACCGGCTTGGGGCAGATTACCCGCATGTGTTTCTCATTTTGGGCAATGATGATGAGCGATTTGAGGAAGCATCCATTTTAGCCGGAGCGACCGAGGGAATCTGGACGTACATCCATAACCGCCATATTTCGTGGCAAGGGTACGACATTTACGGCTATGCGTACATCCCCCCCACACCTTTTATGCTGAAAGATTGGGAACGGTACGATGTATCCCGTTTTGTGGATCCGGGTTGTATCTCCCCAGAAGAGGGTTGGCATACCGTACCGGTTTCCGAGCGGGAATTGCGCTATACCACCATCGCCGAAGACCTGAAAACGTTAGTCAAAACAGACGACCTTTCGCGGGCAATCATGCTATTTCATGCTCCACCCTACCAAACGTATCTGGATCGGGCGGCGTTGGATGGAAAACAGATTGATCATGTTCCGTTGGATGTACATGTGGGGAGTATCGCTATTCAGCGGTTTATTATGGAGCGGCAACCCCGGTTGACCTTGCACGGTCACATCCATGAATCCGCCCGATTGACCGGGCACTGGTGCCAACAAATTGGTAAAACGTGGTGTGCAACTGCCGCACATGACGGCAAAGAACTGGCATTGGTCATCTTTGAGGCCGACCAACCCGACAAAATGACACGAGAATTGCTTTAAACCCCCAAGACCGATTCACTTTCATGGTAATCACGGCGAATCATGGCAAAAATTCCCTCAACCCTCATTGATCAAATCCGAGCCCAATCGGATATTGTGGAAGTTATTGGACAGTATGTTACGCTCAAAAAAGCAGGGCGAAACTATAAAGGATTGTGCCCCTTTCACACCGAAAAAACACCCTCTTTTACGGTCAGCCCCGACAAAGAGATGTTTTACTGTTTTGGATGCAATACCGGTGGGAATGTCTTTTCGTTTTTGATGCAACATGAGAAGATCGGCTTCACGGACGCCGCTAAAATCTTGGCAGAGCGGGCAGGGATCACCATTCCCAGTGAGGTATGGCAGGATAAAAGACCCCGCGATGATATGGAAGCCTTGCACGAGGCAAATGCGTTTGCGGCGCGCTTTTATCATCATCAGTTGGTGGAAACCGCGACCGGCTTAAAAGCCCGGGAATATCTGGGCAAAACACGGGGTTTCAACGAGCACACTTGGGAGATATTCCAATTAGGTTATGCCCCAGAATCTTGGGATATTCTCCTTAAAAATGCCCAGAAAGCCGGATTTTCGATCCCCATTTTAGAAAAAGCCGGTTTGATCAAAAAGAGTGAAAAAGGGACGTATTATGATGCCTTTCGGGGTCGCATCATGTTCCCGATTATGCATTCCAACGGGCGCGTCATTGGATTCGGCGGGCGAATTCTAACCGGCGAGGGTCCCAAATACATCAACACGCCGGAAACTCCAGTCTATAGCAAGCG
Source organism: Gemmatimonadota bacterium (assembly GCA_003697105.1). Classification (GTDB taxonomy): domain Bacteria; phylum 4572-55; class 4572-55; order J002; family J002; genus J002. Next base: position 11,944 of record RFFQ01000162.1, read on the forward strand.
CCAGAGTTTATACGGGTTAGCCCAATCCAAATCTGCCATTGCCGGGAGTAAGCAAGTGATTCTGGTGGAAGGTTACGCGGACGTGATCAGCCTCTATCAGGCAGGAGTCACCAACGTTGCCGCTCCGCTGGGAACCGCATTTACAGCGGAACAAGCGCGGATTCTGCGGCGTTTAGCCGATCAATGTGTGTTACTGTTCGATTCGGATGTAGCTGGGGAGAACGCCACCCAACGCGGCATCGATATTTTACTGGCGGCGGGGTTGGAAGTTCGGGTCGCCCGAATCTTGGATGGCAAAGACCCGGACGAATTTGTGCGTAAGTACCACAAAAAAGGTATAGATACCCTCTTGACAAATGCTAAAAACGTTTTAGATTATATGGTCGAACATGCGGACACCCGTTCTGCCGAGGCAAAAGCACGCTCCATTGAACAGATTCTACACACCTTGGCGCAAATCCCGGACGAAATCCGGATCAGTTTGTACCTATCTCAACTTTCATCCCATTTTGATATTGCAAAAGAAAAGTTGATGTCCGCCATTCGGGCGAAGGATAAAACCATCCGGCGGCAGTTGTTGGCTTCCCACCGGCGAACCAGCCAACCCCGGGCGGCATCAATTCCCCCTGCAGAACTTAAATTGCTGGCGCTTATGCTCACCAACGCAGAACTTTTTGATCAAACCTTCGAACATCTCTACCTGGATGACTTTTCCTCCCCCCAAGTCAAACGAGTTATTGAACTGGTCTATAAATATCAAGATTGGTCTGCGCCAGAGATCGATCTGCACACCATCCTCAATGAAGAAGCAAACCCTCACTTAAACAGCTTTCTTTCCAAACTGATCCTACAACAGCAACAAATTGTGGACCCTGAGAAAACCTACATAGATTGTATTCAACAGATTAAAATCCGTCGAATCAACCGGGATTTAGCCGAATTGCGGCAACAGATGAGTCACTGTACAGATGAACATCAATTGGCTCAACTAAATGCGGATTACAAAGCCTTGAACCTGAAAAAACAGGAAATCCGTCAAACTATTATATCTTAAAGGAGGCAAGGTCATTACAATGTTGCTTCCATGCGCTCGTTTAATCATTCAATCGATCTTGGGAAGGGAGAGAGAATGGAGACTCCAATTCAGGAATGTTTAGAAGCGATCATCACGGATGCCAAAAATGCGGGGAAAATCTCATACGATGAGATCAATAACCGCCTTCCAGAAATGCCTCCGGAAGAATACGTGGGTCACATGGAACACCTGATGACGCAGTTGTTTAAGTTTGAAGTAAAATTGATCGATGAGGAAGCATTACCTCCCGAACTGCGCAAATTTAATGGCAAAAACGGCAAACACCCTAGCAGTAAACGGAATAAACAGGCAAAGAAAACACCCCCAGAACGGTACCAAGCGCGGTGTGATGACCCCATCCGAATGTATCTCAAAGAGATGGGACGGGTGCCGTTATTGACCCGGGAAGGGGAAATTGAGCTATCCCAGCGGATTGAAGAGGGGCAACAGCAGATTAAACATCTGGTGTTTCAATCATTGACCTCGATTAAAGACCTCAAATTAATCCGCAAACGCTTGCAAGCGGGGTCTGCCAAAATTGAACGCATTATGCAGTTAGATTGTGAAATGGCGCCCAATACCATCAGCCAAAAAGAAAAACAAGAAGCGTATGAACGGTTTGACCTGCTGGTTGAAACCGGTGAGATGCTGCAACAGCTACACAGCCTTAAACGAGCTAAAGCCGCCGATATCCAACAAGTAAAACAACAATTTAAGGCACAATTGGATACGATTGATCTACAACCCCGCGTTATTAACCGGTTGATCAAAAAACTCAATGAGTTACTCACACTGTGGGAAGACACAAAAGCGGAAATTAAAGATGTCGAAGCAAAAGTGGGATTGTCCCAAAATCGAATCTTAACATACACCAAAGAGTTACGCCGGGCGGAGAATGACGAACTTACGATTGAAGCAATTGAAGAAAAATGCGGTTGTAGCCGGTATGTGCTGGCGGAGGGCGCCAATGAAATCAAAGAAATCCGGTCTCGGCTGCGCTTTTTTGAGAAAGAATCGGGATTGACCCATACCAAACTGAGTGAATTGGTTGCCGAAATTTCCCGTTGCGAACAGCAAGTGGAACGGGCAAAAAAAGAGATGATCGAAGCCAACGTCCGGCTGGTGATTAGTATTGCCAAACGTTATACCAATCGCGGCTTGGAATTTCTGGATTTGATTCAAGAAGGCAACAGCGGCTTGATGCGTGCGGTGGAAAAATTTGACTACAAAAAAGGCTATAAATTCAGTACGTATGCCACGTGGTGGATCCGCCAAGCCATTACCCGAGCCATCGCGGATCAATCCCGAACGATCCGCGTGCCCGTACACATGATCGAAGCGATCAATAAAGTCGTTAAAACATCACGAAAATTGTTGCAGGAATATGGACGGGACCCCTCACCGGAAGAAATTGCCGCCTATCTGGAACTACCCGTGGAAAAGGTCAAAAGTGTGCTTTCTGTCGCGCAAGAACCCATCTCGCTGGATAAACCGATTGGCGAAGATGAAGAAAGTCATTTGGCAGATTTCATTGAGGACGAACGCGTGGTTTCCCCAGCACATGCCGCCGCCTTTGCCATGCTTCGGGAGCGAATGGAAAAAATATTGGGTACCTTGACAAAGCGTGAAGAGCGGGTCATCCGGTTGCGATTTGGCATCGGTGACGGGTGCCCCCGAACTTTAGAAGAAGTCGGAAATATCTTTAATGTCACGCGGGAACGTGTTCGGCAAATTGAGGCAAAAGCGCTACGAAAACTCCGCCACCCCAGCCGCAGCCGAAAATTACAAGGATATATTGAAATTTAAAACTGTGGCGTTCCTCCCCAATATTAAAATCCCCCCTCTTTTCCAACCACAAAAGAGGGGGGATAACGATAATATTACCGGAATTGCGCATTGGTGGATACATGAGCTAGAAACTACCATCCAACCTGTTTTGGAGGAATTAGTACGTCTCAATCTCATCTCCACCAATGGAGATTATTCTTTTATCACTTCCCACCAACTTTTCCGCATACCCGATTACCTTAATCTATTGGGGCATTACTCAGAACCCACTATGGCACAAGGTATTGCCGGCGATACCAATTCGTCCGATCATCTTTATACACCCGCTCATCTGTCCAACCTCGCAAAATAAACTCTGGCATAAAAACGGTCGCCGGTTTCGGGCTCAGATGAAGCATCACACCGGATCGAGCACCGTAGAAATCCGCGACAAATCCCCATTCAATACCGGCTGGGTCTAACCCTAGCGCATACAATTGGTAATCAGCCTGATTTTTGTACGCCAATGCTTTTAACAACGCCACATACGTACGGCTTAAACGAGCGGTATCCGTATATCCACGCGAAAAATCATCCAACGGCATCAAAAATTCGTTTATTTCAGGCTCTACTTTACGAAATACGTCTGGAAAACGGCTTAACCGCTGGCGGACATACCACGGGCGATTTTGAAACAGTTGGAGGTCAACCATCACTACTTCGGGACGGCGGCGCTCAATCCGTTGTTGGTAGAGTAACGGGGAATAGGCGTCCCACACACGAGTGAGTACTATTGATTTCTGTGGGGCGGAGCGCAGCAAATTCAATCCAAAATCGTACGCAAAATAATAACGATGCATATCACATGTTCGGAAATTTAGAAACAATGGAATCAAAAATAAACAGATTGAACTGGCGGTAATCAGCCGCTTGACCCACATACGGGAGGTCACTTGCTGGAGATGTTGAGTCACCCACTGGATGGCAAACCCGATCCCAAAAATCAACACGATAAACGACGGCAAATAATAGGGATCAATATCAGGGATACTGTAATTGAGGGTATAGCCGACATCAAAAACCAGTAATACCAATAAAAAGACCGTAAATTTACGCTGTTCGAAAAATCCGATACCCAACCCAAGCAGTGCCAACAATAACAATGCTATCGAAAATTGGTGGCCTACCAATTGAAGATACTCACCAAACCGGGCGATAAGTGCTTCCAAATTCTCGGAAAACATCCACACTTGATATTGTTTACCGGAGATATGATCCAACAAGCGGCGAAGCGTAACGGGATCACCCCAGTTCAAAAAGGGGTCTTGTCCTGCCCGGAGGGGCAAATATAGATAAAGCGATAATCCCAACCCAAACAGGATAATGCCTGACCCAATCCATTTTAAGTTATGTAACAACCCTCGCCGCCGGTAAAATAGGAGATATAAGACCGCCGGCACCGAAAAAATAATGCTTAAATGATTGGTAAAAGCAAGACCGTATAAAAATGAAAACAAAAGAAAAAATCGACCTTCACCGGTTCGGTCAAACTGGCGTAAAAGCATCATCAACCCAATAAGGAAAACCGCTGTTAGGATGTAAACTTCATTCGCCACAGCCTGTTGCCAGTATGTCCGGGAAAAGGCGAGAATCAGAGCGGTTGCGAACGCGGAAAACGTACAGTTTAAGATGCTCCGCACCAGTACAAAAAACAACAGTACCCCAATAGTTGCTAGGATTGCAGAAAGGAGATTGAGGCGATACGCCACGCTACCCAGTGGAATCACGGAAAACAGTCGTCCCACCAACGTATACAAGGGATAACCTGTGGGATGGGCAACACCTAACTCCGCACAGACGGTTGCCAGTTCCCCACTATCAATCATTGTAATTGTAGGAGCAAGGGTAAACAGATAACCGGAAAAAACCACCAGAAAAAGTATAATTGGAGCAAAATACCGCATGATCGAACATTGATCTTTAGCATGGAAAAAGATATATTACAGAACATTCGCGCCAGATAATACATGAAATTCAATGTGAAGGCAATATGAATATTCCTACCATTCTAGCAGAGGTATTCCTTTTTCAATCCCTCTCTACAGAACAATGCCAAACCCTTGCCACCCATTGCCACATCCAAACCTACAAAAAAGGGGCACATCTTTTTTCGGAGGGTGATCCGGGAAAAGCTTTTTATCTAATTGTGTCTGGACGGGTCAAAATATACCGGATATCCCCGGACGGCATGGAGCACACCATACAAATTGTTGGGAAACAGGAAATTGTGGCAGAAGTTGTCATCTCGGAATTCCAAACTTACCCCGCAAATTGTGAAGCCTTAGAGCACACCACCGCCTTGGAGATACCCACGCACCACTTCCGCCAGTTTATTCTGGCGGAACCAGAAATCGCCCTGAAAATGATGAGCGCTTATGCCCATCGCGTACGTCATTTACTCGCCGTTATAGAAGATTTAACGTTTCGGGATGTCAAAGCTCGCTTAGCACGGTATATCTTACAACATTGCCACTCCAACAATTGTAGCCAAGACCAAATTTGCCAGTTACACTATTCCAAAAAAGAATTGGCGGCACTGCTGGGCACCATTCCTGAAACCCTCTCCCGAACCCTGCAAAAATTCAAAGAAATGGGCCTTATTGAAGTCGATAACCGGGCAATTATTATCAAGGATATAAACCAATTACAAGCGCTGGCGGAACCATTCTAAAACAGGGCATTCACGCCCTACTGGTGCGTTACCCATGGAGTAATGATGACACCGGTACCCGATCATTTAAACCGGTAAGAGTTTGATAATATTAAGGTTACCGGCATAGGTCATGTTGGTAACGGATTTGCTATTTCATCCCATGTTCACTTATAATATTAGGGTAGCTCATCTGGAAAGGATAGTATCGTATGTATATTTTAGAAAAAATCAAAGCCCCCGGTGCCCATCTTTGGGTTGGAGGCTCCGAAACGGATTTAAGTTCGTTGATTTTCTCCTTTGCCGGAATATTGGATACCGCCAATGCAGAACATATTTTTATTGAAAACCGGCAT
>RFFQ01000163.1 GCA_003697105.1 Gemmatimonadota bacterium
AGTTTTACTACTTGCGATTTGGCGCAGCTCGCTCATCACAGATTTGACCAGTTCTTCCACTGCCATGCTGACTACCCTCCTTGAAAAAGGATTTGTTAAAGAGTTTCAATTTTGATATTGGAGTTGGTGTAAATACAGATTCCCGCGGCAATTTCCAGCGATTGCTGCACCACCTTTTCCACGGAAAGCCGCGTTTTTGCCCGGATGAAGGCTTGTGCCGCCGCTTGAGCATAAGGTCCACCGGAGCCAATCGCCAAAATGCCATCATCCGGTTCGATCACATCGCCATTACCGGAGAGGAGAAAGGCGTGTTGCGTATCCATCACCGCCAGTAGGGCTTCCAACCGCCGCAGAATACGGTCACTGCGCCAATCTTTTGCCAGTTCAACTGCCGCCCGAGGGAGATTTCCGTTAAATTCCTCCAATTTGCCTTCAAAATGTTCGACCAACGCCATGGCATCTGCCGCCCCGCCGGCAAAACCCACCAGTACGGAATCATTATATAATTTCCGGATTTTGCGGGCGTTGTGTTTCATGATGGTTTCATCAAAACTGACTTGACCATCAGCGCCTAACGCAACTTTGCCATTATAATGAACGCCTAACACTGTTGTGGCACGAACAATAGGTGATTTTTTACGTTTAGTTCGGTACATACACGTCCTGTTCTTCTTGCACTTTTTTAATCAATTCGGAAGCCGCTTGGCGGAGTTTTTCCGAACGGTCTTTACCGATATTATCTTGCGTTTCCAGATACATTTTCAGCGCTTGCATCGGTCCCAATTCTTCCGTCAGTTGGGATTGGCGAATGCGGAACTCCCGTTGGGTAATTTGACGGACAATCGGTGCAACATAATGCGCCGCGTTAAGGGCATCCATGATTTTCTTTTCGTCGATTTGGTGAACACGGTGTTCAGAAATCTCATAAATCAAACGCACCACGGCATCTTTTATCTCGTGATTCTGAATCGCGTCCAAAATTTCTTCTGTCGGATTGCTCACATCGGCATCTACCCGAATCGTCAAAAATTTACGGGTTGGAATTTCACGAAATTCGTAAGTGGTTTTACGCGTGCTCAGGTTGACGACCACAAACCCCTTTTCTTCTTTTTCTTCACTAAAATCGACCCGTTCTATACTCCCACTATAAATCACCGGGGGGTTGCCGCTCGGGTTCAGATTTTGGAATTGGTGGATGTGCCCTAAAGCGACGTAATCAAATGCGGGTAAAGTCAAATCTGCTAACATTAAGGTCAAATCCTGCCCGATCATGATGTTCTGTTCCGTACTGAGCCGGGCATTATTAACGCTGGCGTGGCAGGTCAAGACCGCCGGTATTTTAGGATTCACGTTTTCGGCAAAATTGCGAATAATTTCACTACATTTGCGGCTGATTACATCATTTAACTGATCCAGCGTCATGTTTTTGTACTCATCGCGAGTCATGACATGACTTTTGGTCACCCAAGGCAATGCCGCAACTTGTACACTGCCGCTTTTGGTTTTTATCGTATGAATCTCCGGTTTATCCGCCACGATGACGTTTTCAACCCCTAAGGTGCGAAAAATTTCCAGCGCGGTCGCCCGTCCAGCACTATTGGGCAGATCATGATTTCCGACCAGCAGGACGACAGGGATTCCGTTTTCCGTCAACCGGCGTATGCACGTGGCAAATTCCCGTTGGTGAGTTTGACTGGGATCGCGGGAGCGGTAAGCATCGCCGGCAAAAACCATCAGATCAGCTTTCATTTGAAGCGCTTGATCGATGACATAATTAAATGCATTCCGAAAATCAATTAAACGGGTATTGAGCCCTGTCTCAGGGTCAAGCCGTCCGTAATTTTCCATCCCAAAATGAATATCAGCGACATGAACAAGTTTAATGGCCATAATGTTGTTCGACTCCAAAAGTCACAAATAGTCTTAGTTTTCAGTTTGTTGTCGATATTACACCGGCGCTGGGGGTTTGTCAACGCTTTTTTAGGTATTATCCGGCATGGGACATGCCCCGGGACGGCGGTAAATATCTTCTTGCGAATCTGCACTATTTATGATACTATCTCCCCACGAATTTTTGGTTTTCACGGAACGTAGCTGGTAGAATACAATATCCGAATGATGTCTTCTGAATTTCGCAAAGACCCTATTTTAGACCGCTGGGTGATTATCTCACCGTCACGCAGTGAACGACCGATCCAGTTTCGGGATGAGGAAGTCCCCCAAGGAGACGCAGATTGCCCGTTCTGCCTGGGGCGAGAAAACGAAACACCCGAGGAAATCTTAGTATACAGTGATGACCCGCACCGCCAACCCAACACAAGTGGCTGGAAAACACGGGTTGTACCGAACAAATTCCCCGCGCTCTCTAAAGGACAGTTAAAACGGCGAGGGAACGGCATCTACGACTTCATCAATGGTATCGGGGTTCATGAAGTCCTGATCGAAACACCAGACCATGCCCTTGAGTTAGCGGATTTGCCTATCGACCATGTAGAAGCCGTTATCTGGACGTATTACTACCGTGCCCGGATGCTACGCGACGACCACCAGTTACGGTACACCATGATCTTCAAAAATAAAGGAGCGGCAGCCGGCGCCTCATTAGAACACCCCCACAGCCAACTTATTGCAATGCCCATCGTGCCCAAACGGGTGATGGAAGAATTAGACGGGGCACAACGACACTATCACCAAAAAGAACGGTGTATCTACTGTGACATCATCAATCAAGAATTGCAGGATCAGTCCCGCGTCATCATGGAAAACCCCTATTTTGTGGCGTTAGCACCGTTCGCACCGCGATTCCCGTATGAAACCTGGATTTTACCCAAAGATCATCAAAGCCATTTTGAACAAGACCCGACCCAACGGTATTTGGCAGATTTGGCATCAATCCTGAAAGAAACCTTGACCCGTATCAACCGACTCTTGCAGTATCCCCCCTATAATTATATGATCCATTCTGCCCCCCTGAATGAACCGGAACTGGCTTACTATCACTGGCATCTTGAAATTATTCCCAAACTGGCGAAAGCCGCCGGATTTGAATGGGGCACCGGATTTCATATCAATTCCGTTTCCCCCGAAGATGCCGCCCAACGGTTACGGGAAGTCGCTCTGTAAATTTGGGAAATCAGGGTTGACAGCCGTTTATATCTGTGATACTTTAATCGATGAATATCCACACAACGTTTTGTCGGGAGATAACCTCATGAAAACCTGCCTCCGGTGTGGTACGGAAGTACCGGTGGGACACTCCTTTTGCGGACAATGCGGTTACTGCTTTGAGCTACCCCTATTGGCAAACCGGTTGGTAGCAGGTTTCATCCGCTTTCTTAAAAGCATTTCTGGGGTGGCTAGTTTCGTCGCCGGAATATTTACAGATAGTTACGACCTGTTTTTAGCCAAAAGTGCCGTCCAGCGTTCTCTATTCGGGCGGCAAGATGCAACGCTGCGAGAACTGTTCGGTATGGATACCGTCTTTTTGACCCAAAATGAGCGAATTTGTGCCTTTTTGGAATGCTGCCTGCGCCACGAAGTCGTGGATGACATCGAACCGTGGACGGCACACAAAATCAGCCCCAAAACATTTATTGTTTCCTACCGGATCCGCTATGTGGACGGGCGGTATCAAAGCTGGTATTGGGTGGTGAACCTCCGCCGGAAAACGGTTCGTGAAATCACAGAAAACCCGGAAGAACTCAAAAAATATCACATCCGCCCAAATGAAGATACCCATATTTTAATCCCTCAATATTCATCTTAACTTCATGATAAAAAAGGAGCTTTACGTTGAAAATCGGAATTATCGGACTGCCATTGACGGGCAAAACGACCATTTTTAATGCGCTCACCGGCAGTGACGAAATGACCGCCAATTTTGCCTCCCAAAGTACCGAGCATCATGTCGGCGTGGTGGAAGTCCCCGACCCCCGTTTTGAGACCTTGGTCAACATGTATGAACCGAAAAAGCAAGTCCCGGCAACCATTGAATTTGTCGATGTCGCTGGGATTTCTAAAGGTGCCGGAAAGCAAGGCTTGAGTACGGAAATGGTGCAGTTTATCCGCGATGTGGACGCCCTGTTGCATGTGGTACGGAGCTTTGAAAATGAATCCGTGCCCCATACCGAGGGTTCCATTGATCCGGCACGTGATATTGAAACAATTGATACGGAGTTGATCCTCAACGACTTGATGTTTGTCGAAAAACGATTGGAAAAGCTGGAAAAAGACCTGCTCCGGTTACCCAAAGATAAACGTCCACAACTCGAACATGAAAAAAAGGCACTCTTGCGCTTTCAAACCCAACTGGAAGCCGAAAAACCCTTACGATCACTCGATTTGGACGCGGATGAAGCCAAATGGTGCCGCCAGTATGCGTTGCTCAGTGTCCAACCCATGATGATCTTGCTCAATGTGGGGGAAGACCAACTAACCGCTATCGATGACCTCGCACAGCAGTATACCCCCAATGCGGAAACACCGACCATGGCAATCTGTGGTAAAGTTGAAGCAGAAATCGCCCAATTGGATGATGATGACAAAGCCCTGTTCATGACGGAAATGGGCATCACCGAACCCGGTCTAAATCGTGTGATCCGGGCATCCTACGACTTGTTAGGTCTGCACTGCTTTTTTACGGTCGGTAAGGATGAAGTCCGGGCGTGGACGATCCGCAAGGGGGATAATGCCGTCACGGCGGCGGGCAAAATTCACTCGGATTTGGCACGCGGTTTTATCCGGGCAGAAACGGTGGCGTATGAAGACCTCATTCAAGCCGGTTCGTGGGCAAAAACCAAAGAAGTGGGCACGTTTCGTCTGGAAGGAAAAGAATATATCGTTCAAGATGGGGATATTTTATCCATCCGGTTTAATGTCTAGCAGGTTCAAACCATGAAAGATGCAACGCTCATTATTTACAACGCGAATGAAGTCTGCACCCTTGATAATGGGGGTCAAGGTCTCCGGACTGGGGCAGCAATGGACAACCTAAATGTGATTGAGAAGGGCGCAATTGCCCTTGTAGAGGATGTCATCGTAGGCGTCGGTACCACGGAAGAAATTTTGGATAGCTTCCGGGCAGAGACCCAAATCGATGGTACCGGCACGGTTCTCATGCCCGGCTTTGTCGATCCCCATACGCATGTGGTCTTCGCCGGATCGCGGGAGCATGAGTTTGAGATGCGCCTGCGGGGGGAATCTTACATGGAAATTGCCGCCGCCGGCGGTGGAATTCGCTCCTCCATGCGGGCAACCCGAGCGGCATCGGTTACCCAGCTAATTGAGGAATCCATACCCCGGTTGAACCGGATGCTGGCGTGGGGCACTACCACTATCGAAGCAAAAAGCGGCTACGGGTTAGAACTAGAGACCGAACTCCGCCAGTTGGAAGCGATTCGGGAACTCCACAAACAACATGAAATCGATCTGGTGCCCACCTTCTTGGGAGCCCATGAAATCCCCGATGAATATCGGGACCATGTCGATGAATATGTGCGAATCGTCATTGAAGAGATGATACCAGCCGTCGTGGAACGGGGTCTGGCGGCATATTGTGATGTCTTTTGTGAGGCGGGCGTTTTTAATATTGACCAATCCCGCGCCATTTTGCAAGCCGCTAAAGCCGCCGGTTTGAAAGTCCGCCTCCATGCGGATGAGTTTGTCGATTTAGGCGGCGCCATGTTGGCGGCTGAATTGCAAGCCATCTCCGCGGATCATCTGCTCGCCATTTCCGATGAAGGAATTCAGGCAATGCAGGAGGCGGGTGTCATTGCCACCTTACTGCCGGGCACTACCTTCAGTCTGGGTAAAAAAGAGTACGCCCCCGCACGGAAAATGATCGACGCCGGACTCCCCATCGCCTTGGCTACGGATTGCAATCCGGGAAGTTGTTATACGGAATCCATGCAAATCATTATCGCTTTGGCATGCACCCAAATGCGGATGACTCCGGCAGAAGCGATCACTGCCAGTACCCTCAATGCCGCTCATGCGCTGGAACTGGGGGATCATATCGGCAGTTTAAGTGTGGGCAAACAAGCAGATATCGTGGTTTTTGATATGCCCAGCTACCGCACTCTGCCGTATCACTTTGGCGTAAATCACGTCCGTTTCGTGATTAAACGGGGCGAGGTTATCACGGTTTAGGTCATTTTTTTTGCTTGATTAAACCCTGTGAAACATGTATTATATAGCTCGAAAGGGACTTGTGAGTCCGTTTATAAATTCTATCTATTTTATAACTATTTTTTATTTTTTCATCCTTAACGATATGATGGTGAACGAATGGCAAAACTTGTAGAATGTGTCCCGAATTTTAGCGAGGGACGCCGACCAGAAATTATCGAACAGATTGTAGAAGAAATCCGAAAAGTGGATGATGTCCAACTGCTGGACTACGAAATGGATGCCAACCATAACCGTGCGGTCGTCACGTTTATTGGTACCCCAGAGGGCGCCAAGATTGCCGCATTTAATGCCTGTAAAAAAGCCGCAGAATTGATCGATTTAAATCAACATTCTGGAGAGCACCCGCGCATGGGCGCCACCGATGTGATCCCGTTTGTGCCTATCTCCGAAATTACGATGGATGAATGTGTCGCGCTGGCACACGCTGTGGCGAAAGAAATTGCCGAGAAACTGGATATTCCCACCTATATGTATGAACATGCCGCAACAAAAGTCTCCCGCAAAAAATTACCCAATGTTCGGAAAGGGGAATTTGAAGGTCTGCGGGAAGCGATTCAAACAGATCCCAAACGGGCGCCGGATTATGGAAAATGTGAAGTCCACCCCACTGCGGGAGCGACGGCGGTTGGAGCACGGGAATTTTTGATTGCCTACAATGTGAATCTGGCTACAAAAGATGTGGATATTGCCATGAAAATCGCGAATGCGATTCGAGGTATTAAAGGGAATCTAAAATATGTCCGTGCCTTGGGATTTGAACTGGAAGATCGAGGCATCACCCAAGTATCGATGAATCTAGTCAATTATAAGCAAAATCCCATGTATCGCGTGTTTGAAATGATCAAAAGCGAAGCGGAACGCTGGGGAGCACCCATTGTGGGGGGCGAAATCGTCGGGCTGGTACCGATGGATGCCTTGATTGATGTCGCCGATTTTTATTTGCGATTAGAGAACTTCGATAAAAATCAGGTGATCGAAAATCAGCTCTTAGCGGGCGGTGCGACCGGTGGAGGAAAAATGGGACCCACCGCTTTTTTGGATGAGGTGGCGTCGGATTCGCCCGCGCCGGGCGGAGGGAGTGTCGCCTCCTTAGCCGGTGCACTAGGTGCCGCTTTAACCGCGATGGTCTGTAACCTTACCCGCAAGAAAAAAGCATACAAAGCCGTTAAAGAAGAGATGCTTGCCGTGTTAGGTGAAGCGGAAACCTTGCGTCACCGGCTGACAGACCTTATTCAAGAAGATGCCGATGCCTTTGATGAAGTAATGGCAGCGTTCAAAATCGCGAAAGATGACCCGGAGCGGGAGGCGGCAATCCAAAACGCCTACAAAAAAGCCGCCCAAGTCCCGCTGGAAACAGCACGAACCTGCAAACAGGTGTTGGATTTAGCACGGGTTGTCGCTGAAAAAGGCAATGTAAATTCGATCTCTGATGCTGGAGTGGCGGCACTAATGGCACAATCCGGAGTGCGCGGCGCGATCATGAATGTCAAAATCAACCTGACAGAAATTACCGATGAAACCTTCAAGGCGGAATTACGCCAGGAACTGGTGGAACTGGAAACAAATACCATCTCCCTTGCAGAGGAAATTCTGGCAATGGTGAATGGTAAAATTGAAGGGTAATTTACCGAGTCTCTGCCGGAATGCCGGTGTTGAATTGAGGTGAACCGTGGCGAAAGCAAAGTCCAAACTCATTTCCGATGCCCGTAAAGAAGCTAAAAAAGGGCGATACGAAAAAGCCGCCGACTTATACAAACAGGCATTAGAAGCGGATCCAACGGACTATAATTTATGTATCACCCTAGGGGATACCTATGTCAAACTAGAGCGCAACTTCGATGCGGTGAAATCGTATGAAATGGCGGCGGATATTTGCCAACGGGAAGGGTTGCTCGTACCGGCAATCGCGATCTGTAAAAAGATCACGCGGGCACGTCCCAACCATGCCCCCGCATACAAACGGTTGGGAGAGTTATACGGTGAGCGCCATTTGCTCAAAGATGCGATTGACAATTACAGCCAATACGCAGATTTGATGCTCAAAGAAAATAACATGAATGAGGTCTTGAATGCCTATAAACAGGTGGTAGACCTCGCCCCAACTAACGTGACCATTCGCACCCGGCTGGCAGAATTGTATGTCTCCCAAAAGCAAATTGACCGTGCACTTGTTGAATACCATACCCTGCTGGACTTGTATAAAAAACAAGGAAATGATGATAAAGTTCAGGAGATCGAATCCAAAATCAGAGAATTAGGCTCTACCCCAGACGCCGCACCACCGCGCCCGGCCCAAACAGAAGCACCGGGTGCCTCCGCCCCTCCCCCCAGTGAGGGTCCTATCGAAATGGATTTGACAGATTTGGATTCATTGAACGATCTCGATAATGATGTGACGATTGGGACACCATCGATAGAAGATAGCCCCTCTCCCGATGAGGTGAGCGAGGGTATTCCGGTGGATTTATCGGGTTTAGACGATTTAAGTGCTCCAGAACCCACCGGCGAAACCGGTGCCAGTGTACCCGGGGGACTGGCGGATGAAGCACCTGCAGAAGCCGGAGGTACGTTTGAGATTCCAGCCGAAGACCTACCGCCAACAGAAGACCTTGAGACGGATGATGAACCTGTTCTTTCCATTGATGAAGACCTCCTGATTGGGGGCGATATTTCCTTTGAAGCGGAAGAAGAACCCCCGGCAAGTACCCCACCCCCCGTGGAAGATACACCCGAACCGGATGCGGCCGATATCTTGGCAGAGATGGGGCTTTTTGGGGATATGGCTACCTCCACGGAAGATGAGGATGAAGAGGAAGAACCGTATGAAGCGGAGGAAGAAGACGTCGTTTCCCCACCCATGCCGGAGATTCTGGATGATACCCAACCCGAACCGGAAGAACCGGAAGAACCGGAAGTAAAACCAACGCCTCCTCCCTCCCAACCGGCAGTAACGGCTACAAAACCGGTGCCTCCCTCAGAACCCGCAGAGTCAACCCCGACCACCATCCCCGAAGCAACGGCATTGTTGGAGGAAAATCCCAGAAATTGGCGAATATATCTAATTTTGGGAGACTTGTTTGAACAGGAAGCCGCTCGATCCGGTAATTTCGATCTGGTAATGAATGCCGCCGTAGTGTACCAGCGCGGCGCCGAAGGCTACGAGCAAGATGAGGACTTTGAAGGTGCGGCGCAAGGCTATATCCGGTGGATGAAGATCGCCGGTGAAATTGATGCACCAGACGCCATTATCCAATCCATCTTGCAGAAATTATCCATGTTCGCCCAGCGGATTACCAATAACAAAGTCAACGCCCAAATTTATGAACAAATCGCCTTGCACTATGTCAATGACCAAGACTTGGATTCAGCAAGCGCCTACTACCAAAAGATGGTTGAATCGGCGTATTCGGTTATGGAGCGGGAGCTAATCAGTAACGGTTACGTCGGGCTTGCCAAAGTGCTGATCGCGAAAAATGAGGTGGAAACTGCCCGAAAACGCTTGGAAACCGCTTTGAAGTTTAATAAATCGCACTCGGAAGCCGCCCAATTGCTCATGAAAATCGATATGGGAGAAATTGGTGCTCCTGCGCCCGCACCCCCGGTAGCGCCTCCAGCGACACAGCAAGCCCCACCCGCAACACCATTATATTCTCCCCCCAAAGACGAAGGGTATGTCAATGTTCAGGACTGGTTTCAAGATGACTCTGATGACTCGGAAGTCATTGATATTCGTCAGGATGCGCCAGATTTTCTGGATAGTGACTCGGTAGAAGACATCATCAAAGGATTTCGTGCCGGACTGGAAGAAACTATCTCCGAAGAAGATTATGCCATGCGCTACGATCTAGGAGTTGCCTACAAAGAAATGGGTCTGTTGGATGAGGCCATCAGCGAATTTCAAAAGGCAACCAGTGGCGGCGATCAACAGTTAAAAGCGTATGAAAATATCGGGGTCTGTTTTCTGGAAAAAAATGAACCCCGTTTTGCCATCCGGCAATTACTGAAAGGGATGGAAGTACGCGGCTACCCCGATGAGCAATATATTGGCTTGCATTATTATATGGGACGAGCCTATGAAGAGTTGGGGGATACTCAAAAAGCACTTGCGGAATATGAAGAAGTCTATGTCATGGATGTCGCCTTTAAAGATGTACAAGAACGGATTTCCCGGCTGAGTAAATTGAAGGATGCCGGCGCCAAGCCAGCATCCCCGGCTCCATCTCCCCCCACAGGGAAGAAAACCTCTCCTGATGTGGGTGCAGGGGCACCCACACCGGCAACGGTGCCTCCCGCATCTGCACCGCGACGCTTCCAACCACCCGGTATGAAAGGCGCACCTACCCCCAAACCGGTCGGCCCGCGCACACCAGCTAAACCCCCAGCCGTAGATGATACAACAGAAACCAAAAACTCTTTTTTCGATGAAGATGACTTGGATATCCCGGCATTGGATGGCATCGCCGGCGATAAAGATGATGCCGATAAAAGTAAGCGACCTTCTAAAAAGAAAAACGACCGTGACAAACGGATTTCATTTCTATAATAGCTCAGGGAGATGGTGTGAATGACGTATGAACAGTTTTATAATCTAACAATGCAACCATTTTCCAATTCACCGGACGGTCGTTTTTATTGCCCTACCAGCCAACACCAACAGGCAATTATTCGGATGATGTATGCGGCATATGCCATGAAAGGGTTGGCACTGCTTGTCGGTGGTATTGGGTGCGGCAAAACCACGCTTTCCCGCCGCCTGCTGAACGAACTCTCGCCGGATGAATACGAAACTGGTTTGCTGGTAATCGTACACGCCAACATTACGGCACACTGGTTGTTGCGCAAAATTGCCTCTCAATTGGGCGTACAAGACCCCAAAGAAGAAAAAATCGATCTCCTCAATCAAATTTTTCACCGCTTGATGGAAATCCATGACGAGGGAAAAAAAGCCGTTATCATCATTGATGAAGCAAACATGCTCAATACCCGAGAGTTAATGGAAGAATTTCGGGGACTGCTAAACATGGAACTTCCCGGACGGAAACTGATTACATTTATTTTAGTCGGTTTACCGGAACTTGAAGACCATTTGGCGTTAGATGAACCCCTCAAACAACGCGTTGCTGTCCGGTTTTCCTTACAAGCATTGCTACCGGATGGCGTTAAAGAATATATTCAACACCGGTTATCCGTGGCAGGAGGAAATCCCAACACGTTTTCGGATGAGGCGATTAAATTGATTTACCGCACCTCACGGGGAGTTCCGCGGGTAATTAACACGATTTGCGATAATGCCCTGTTTGAAGGCTATCTGCTGCAAAAGCCGATCATTGACGCCGAGCTGATACGCACCGTCTGTATTTCGTTAGGGCTAATTCAACCAGAATACCAACGGAAAGTAGCACAATTAAAAACGAAGGTTGCTAAACTGAAAGCCACCCGGCAACACCGGCAAAAAGCTACCCCAGCGGGTTCAGGAGAGTCTGGGGCACGGCAGCAGGTGCGGGTGCCGGCTTCAAATTCGCAATAGGCTAATGTTTTCGAGAGCCAGAAAGCTAAAAAGACTACCTCGGGCTTTGGTATCCCAACCAAAGCCCGATTTTTTAAACGACCGGCACAGATTATCCCCCGTACAGAGACAGCTCTGAAGAATGAGTACATGTATAAAGTTACAGTGCAGATTTGAGGCTAGCCAAAAAAATATTTTTTCGCAGACTGTTGTAATACTTTCTATGA
>RFFQ01000164.1 GCA_003697105.1 Gemmatimonadota bacterium
GAAGCCTTGATCAAAATCATTAACCGCGAGTGCTTACGCTGGTATTTGATGACGCATCACAAAGAGCAATTTCAATCGATCTCGGAATTGCAAGAGGCGCTGGATACCTTTGTCGAGTACTATAATTGGTATCGGGGACACCGCGCGATCTCGTATCATACGCCCGGAAGTGTTTATGCCGGATATCAGCCCAAACGATACCGATTAGGTGCCTTACCGGCAGCCGATATCCTGCTCGGACATCTCCCAGGACTAGAAGGAAAAAGCAAAGAACCACCACCCATTGTCGATCACGCCTTTAGAAAAAGGCATCTGGCACTTGTGACGGTCTAAAATTCTCACAGGTCAGGTGATAGAACAGGCTATATGCCTGCCAGTCCTTTGAAAGGGTGGCAGGCATATAACACCAACAATAACGAAGCATCCAAAGCACGCTATCCTTGCTCCCGGTAACGACGTTCACACTCCCGAATGATACGAATCGCCGCCTCGTGCCCATCCCATCCTTCTACACCGACCTTTTTCTCCTCTAAGTCCTTGTAAATAGTAAAGAAGTGCTCAATTTCTTTGAGCAAATGAGGTGGCACATCGTCCAGCGATTCCAAATGATTCCATAGGGGGTCCAATACCGGAACACATAAAATTTTCTCATCCGGACCCTTTTCATCCCACATTTTGAAGAGTCCCACCGGTTTTGCTTCGATCATACAACCGGGGAAGGTCGGTTCCCAGACCAGCACCAGGGCATCTAACGGGTCACCATCTTGGGCTAAGGTATTGGGAATAAAGCCATAATCACTGGGGTAATGGACGGCAGAAAACAACATCCGGTCAAACTTAACCACATTATGCTCTTTATCGTATTCATACTTGTTGCGGCTGCCTTTGGGGATTTCAATCAAGACGGTTACCGTGATGTTCTCATCCTCTTTTAGTTGTCCAATGCTCATCTTTTTCAAGAGATCGGGGCGATCTTCCAAGGCGATCCGGGCAATTTCGACAAAATCATACAACCAATCCTCAAACTGATCCAGAGCTTGATCCCGTTTTTGGGTGGCGGTTTTTAATTCCTGCCGCTCAGTTTCCATCGTTTGATATGCTTGTGCCACCCGGTCTAGTCCCGGCAAATCGGCTTCCAGTTTCGCGGCGCTAATCCCAAACGAGCTTAATTTGGTGATAATCTTCTCATGGGACAAGGCAGTGGTATAAAAATGACGAGCTTGGGTCAGCCACTCCTTAAAATCGCGCTCTCGTGGCGATTCCAAATCCAGTATTTGCAATAACTTTGGCTCGTTTTTCAAAGCGATTCTTGCGACGCGTAAATGTCGCCGGTAGTTTTTTTCCACGCTCTCGCGGACCAGCTCATAATTTTGGGTGGCTTCTTGATAGCCTCCGGATTCATTCAATTGGTGCAGATGCCGTTCAACAGTGGTATCATAGAGCGCTTTACCCGCCGCTATTGTGGTCAGATCGTAGCCAAATTCCGCCAAATAGGGCTGAATCTCCCGGTCCGTGAGAGCGGTTTGCAAGGCAGTTTGCGCCAGTGCTAAATGTTCATCTAAGGTTAATTTGTGTTTTGCCATGTATCTATCCTCATTCATCAAGGGGTAATCTCCGTTAACTTTGTAATCTCATTGCCCTCACATGTCCAGCACTGCAGGGAATCCAACCTCCGTTTTTTCATGGACTTGAATGGTGCTGGCAACCGGCGTTTGGTGAGTCTTTTTTCGGCGACGCCATTTTGAGCACAACCTAGCAGTAAACCGTATCCTTTGTGCCATCGCGGGCGGCCTAGCACTCGCACGGCGTTTCGGGGCAAGGCGGGAAAGGGTCGTTTATCCAGTACCAAATAGCTAAGCGGCAAACTGCGCAAATCCACCCCAGCCAGCCGCGCAAATTTGCTCCAATTTGGGTCGTGGAAAATCTCCGGCGGGGAATCCGCAAAAAAATGACACCAATGGGGTTGATGTTCCGGTAGCAACAAGCCGCAGGTCATTTGATGGGGACAAGGGGCAATGATGTTAAAATCGGGTGTGAGGCGCTCCCGAATATCAATTAATTGGTGGCTCACGGCATACGTACCCGGCTCCACCCAGATGATTGCCGTCGCTTGGCGAGCCAAAGTTAGCAGGTCACTCACCCGATCTGGGGAAAGTTCCGTCAACACATGGCTGATCAGGCAGATACCGCCGGTAATGCCGGACCGAATCTCGACGTTCAGCTTGGGGAAAGCGTGCTTCGCGCGATTCGCGGCGAAATGCCGGGCACGGGGTGAGCGATCCCATAAACAAAGGGATTGCACCCGGTCTGCCCCAAATTGGTCGAGAAAGGTACGATGTGCCACACCACTACCGCAACCCCAATCCAGCAACATACCGGTTGGGGGTTGCCAATTCCGGCGCACCAATTCGCGCAAGACATATTGCCACTTCCAGCGGATACGTTGGGCAAACGTTTCGTCGTAGTGGTGCAGGTCATCTTCTGATTGCCAATAATCATGTGTGCCGGCAGTGCCGGTTAAAAATGCCTTGCGCAATCGTTCGAGTGTTTTCCAGTTGATAGTCGTCCAATCCATAGTGACCGGTATTCAAAATAGAGCAAGTAAACATCGTTGAAATCCGCCGGGTATGGGCAAAAAAACACCCGCTGACGGACTCAACGGGTGCTTCTTTTGAACCTTAAAACCGGGAACCAATTTACGCTACAGTAACTTCATCTGTCAGATAAACATCCTGAATGGCGTTCAGCAGTGCGACGCCCTCATCCATGGGGCGTTGGAACGCTTTCCGCCCGGAGATCAAGCCCATACCCCCCGCACGCTTGTTGATAACAGCGGTCTTGACGGCTTGTGCCAAGTCTCCCGCACCACTGGAAGCGCCACCGGAGTTGATCAACCCAATGCGACCCATGTAGCAATTTGCCACCTGATAACGGGTCAAGTCAATCGGATTGTCAGAGGTCAAATCCTCATACACTTTTTTGTGGGTTTTGGCAAATTTAAGGGCATTAAAACCGCCATTAGTTTCCGGTTGTTTTTGTTTAACAATATCGGCTTCGATAGTTACCCCCAAATGATTTGCCTGACCGGTCATATCCGCCGCAACGTGATAATCCGTGCCATCCTTTTTGAACGCCGAATTGCGCAGATAGCACCACAAAATAGTACCCATCCCCAATTCGTGCGCGTATTGAAAGGCTTCGCTAACTTCAATGATTTGGCGGCTTGATTCTTCCGAACCGTAGTAAATCGTGGCACCAACCGCCACCGCCCCCATATCGAACGCCTGCTCCACCGAGGCAAACATAATTTGATCGTACTTATTGGGATAGGTCAGCAATTCGTTGTGATTGATTTTAACAATAAACGGAATCTTGTGGGCATATTTCCGCGCAACCGCACCCAACACCCCCAACGTGGAAGCGACGGCGTTACAACCCCCTTCAATGGCTAATTTGACGATATTTTCTGGATCAAAATAGATCGGATTGGGTGCAAATGACGCCCCGGCAGTATGCTCAATCCCTTGGTCAACCGGTAAAATAGAGACATAGCCTGTACCCGCTAACCGGCCATGATTAAACAATTGCTGTAAACTGCGTAAAACCGGTATTGGGCGGTCAGATGCCATAAAGATACGATCCACAAAATCCGGTCCCGGCAAGTGAAGTTGGTCTTTAGGGATGGTTGTACACTCATGACCGAGCAGGTCATCTGCTTCATCCCCTAACAGTTCGCGAATATGATCGATCATCGACACATCCTCCTTTAAAAAGTAATGGAAAAAAAGAGTAAAAAGACGGTTATGACGTTATCAAAAACAAATGGGAAAATCAAGGAAAAAATAGCGATTTATCCGAAAATTTCTCGTTGCGTTTTTAGGGGGAAGCCTCTATTATTGAAGCCATCTTCCGGCAAGGGGTATCGAGACCTCAACCCCGGAATCCAGCATATTTTTTCCATCCGAATACTTAATTAATGATAGCATAATAGATGAATCACATTCATTTTATCGGTATTTGCGGCACGGCAATGGCCTCCGTAGCCGTGATGTTCAAGCAATGTGGCATTCAGGTCACGGGGTCGGATCAAAACGTATATCCTCCGATGAGTACCTTTCTCGCCGAGAATGGCATTGACGTGAAAACGGGCTACAGTCCGGCGAATTTAGAACCGGCACCGGATATTGTCGTGATTGGCAATGCCATTTCACGCGGGAACCCGGAAGTGGAAGCAGTGTTAGAGCGGCATCTGAATTATGCCTCTTTGCCGGAAATGTTGCGCGAAAATTTTATCCGCGGGCGCACCTCAGTTGTCATAACCGGTACTCACGGCAAAACGACAACCACCAGCCTCGTCGCATGGCTGTTACACTCAGCCGGAAAGGCGCCGGGGTTTATGGTGGGCGGTATTCCGCTCAATTTTGGCACCAGCGCACGCCTTCCACGGGGTGAAATTTTCGTCTGTGAAGGCGATGAATACGACACTGCCTTTTTTGACAAGCGTTCTAAATTCCTGAACTACCTACCGGATATGGTGGTGATTAACAATCTGGAATTTGATCATGCCGATATTTTTGATTCCCTGAAAGATATTCAAAAGTCTTTCCGCCAGTTGGTCAACTTAATTCCCCGAACAGGGCGGATTTGGGTCAATGGAGACGATGAAAATGCACTCGCCGTTGTGGATCATGCCTTTTGTCCCGTCGAGACTTTCGGATTTTCGGCAGGTTGTGATTGGCAGGCTGTTGGTATTCACCCAACCCCTACCGGCACTCGTTTTAACATTCGTTACCGGAAGTACACCTTCCCGGAATTGACGCTCCCGCTATGGGGCAATCATAATGTTAAAAATGCCTTGGCGGCAACGGCACTGAGCTATCATCTCGGCTTGAAAAAAAATGATATTCGACACGGGTTAGCCACGTTTCAAGGGGTTAAACGTCGTTTAGAACAGCTCGCTGAGATCCATACGATAACCCTTTATGATGATTTTGCCCATCATCCGACCGCCATCCGCGAAACCTTGATTGCTTTGCGCCACAAGCATCCCAACCGGCGGCTCGTCGTTGCCCTCGATCCCCGTAGCAATACGATGGTACGGCACTTCCACCAAGAGACCTTACCGGTCGCTCTGGCACAAGCGGATGTTATTCTATTTAACGATTTACATCGCAAAGACACCATTGAGGTGGGTCAACGGTTACACCTCGATCCAATCGTTCAGAAATTAACCCGTCAAGGTAAGATCGCCCATGCTTACGCCTCAGCAGATGAGATTTTAAGCGCGTTGAGTACCATGCTTATGCCCAACGATGTGGTTGTTCTGATGAGCAATGGTGGCTTTGGCGGGATTCACCAGCATCTTATTAACCACCTCCAAAGGAAACCCTCATGACCACCAAACGAACGCCTGCCGAAAATATCGAAATTGTCTGGCAAAATGTTGAAGCCGCATTTCTCGCGGATGCGCGAGCCCGGCTTCAGAAAATGTACTTACCGTGGATTTGCCAATCGTTGGAAATGCTCTCCGAGGAAGACATTTGGTGGCGACCGA
Source organism: Gemmatimonadota bacterium (assembly GCA_003697105.1). Taxonomy (GTDB): domain Bacteria; phylum 4572-55; class 4572-55; order J002; family J002; genus J002. Next base: position 5,555 of record RFFQ01000164.1, read on the forward strand.
ATCCACACTCCAACAGTGCGGGGAATTTGGTGTTACACTTATGTGGGAATATCCGCCAATGGGTCATCACGGGGCTAACCGGAGCAGACGATCAGCGCCAACGAGACGCCGAGTTTGCACCGGGTCAACATCCATCCCGGGCGGAATTAATCGAGCTTCTCCAGCAAACATTGCAAGAAGTGGATCAGGTGCTGGAACATCTTTCACCGGATAAACTCCTAAAATACCATACCATTCAGGGATTTCGGGAGACCGGTCTGACGGCAATTTTTCATGCGGTGGAGCATTTTTCATATCACACCGGACAAATTGCGTATATCGCCAAATTACGCGGTGGAAAGCCAACCCATTTTTATGATGACAACCAATTGAACACCCCGAAATCCTGAAGGGAGAACCCTAAATGCTTGAAAACTATAATGAATTAATCACCGGTTTAGATCATGTTATAGGGGACATTTTACAGCTCGCCCACCAACGGCATTTGACGACGCTTACTCAATTCCTGACAGATCATGTTCGCTTAAAATTGCAAAAAAACGAGTTTTACATTGTCGTTTTAGGAGAGTTTAACGCCGGTAAATCTTCGCTAATCAATGCGTTACTTCAGAAGGATGTCCTTCCCACATCGGTTCGTCCGACGACGGCAACACTCAATGTGATCACCTATGGCGAATCTGCCCAAGCCACTGCCGTGGGTTATGATGGAACAACGACACCCATTGAACTTGACCAGTTGCGGAATTACGTGACCGTAAGCGGCAGCCACACGGAAAAAGTCGCACAGGTGAACATCGAATATCCCCTAGATATGTTAAAAAATGGGGTCATCCTCGTGGACACGCCGGGAGTGAATGACATCAATCTGCAACGCACCGAGATCACGTCACACTACTTACCCAAAGCCGATGCCGCGTTATTTGTAATGGATTGTAAACAACCGATTAGCCTCTCCCAACTCCAATTTTTAAAGGAAAACGTGTTGGATAGTACCATCCAAAAGATATTTTTTATCCTGACCAAGATCGATCAGGTGGAAGAAGGGGAACGCGATGAGGTGCTAGCTTATGTTCGCGAAGAATTGAGCCGGGTGGTGGATCAACCTAAAGTATTTCCGTTTTCAGCAACCCGCGCCATAGCAGACCCGACCGACTACTATTACCAATATTTTCGGGATTCTCTGAATCAGTTTTTGGCACAAGATAAGGGTAACTTGGTACTCCTGAGCGGGCTAGCCAGTGCTCAGAATGCCATCAACACACTGAAACGGAGCGTGGCACTGGAAGAAAAAACGGTAAGTGACACGCTGGCAGATTTAGATGCAAAGATTGAAGCTATCCGCCCCCAAATTGAAGCCAAACAACGCGAAAAACAGCAATTGATTCAAGCAATTGACGATAAAATTGAGGAAGTAAACGGGTATTTTGTTTCCAGTTTACAGGTATTTACTCATGAATTTTCTCAAAAAATAGAAGATGAAATTCAAACAGCGAATGTGGATGATCTGAAAAAGTATTTGGCGGGGTTTGTGGAAAGCCGGTTTCGGGAGTGGCTCGATACAGAAAACCAGCGAATTCAAGACGAATTACGGAATTTTACTGCCGGAATTTTGCAACAGACCGGAGAAATTTTGAAAGAATTAGAAGACCAATTTGCCCAACTCACGGAAATTCCGGCAAAACTTGACCTTGATATGACATACTTCACTCATGATGTCGCACTATTTGTGGGCGAGGGGCTGATCATCTTGTTTAGTTTTTCATTACTCTCCGCACCATTCGCCATCATTAGCACCATTTTAGGTGGTGGAGCGCTTTATACCTACATGCGGGATTTGCGTCACGAAAAATTTCGAGAAGAATCGATCAAACGCACCCGGCAAGCCATTACCGAAACAAGTGAAACGCTGAAACCAAATGTTTACCAGCAATTGAGTGAATATGCCAATCAACTAAAAACGTATGTGAATGATACGATTGAAACATCCATTCACTCTTTGGAAACCACCGTGGATCATATTCGCCAGCAAAAAACGCGTGAGGGCACGCCGGTAACAGAACAGCGCCGGCAACTGGCAGAGCTGAACAATCAAATCGCCCAATTAGAGGACAAACTCCGGTCAATCCGTCAGAAAATATGACACAATTTCCATAGGTTGGCTGAATTTTACATCATAACAAAGCATTCGTTCAATGGAGGAAAAGCGACCAATAAAAACATAACCTTTTTATTATCAATAAATTAGAAGATATAAACTGCACACGACTAAATAGGTATTAGATTTGCAAATGTCATCCGGTGGCGGGTTGGAGAAGTTAGGTATCTCGTCTGGCTCATGACCAGAAGATCCCCCGTTCGAATCGGGGACCCGCTACCATAAAAAAGCCTCTCAATTTTGAAATTGAGAGGCTTTTTGTTATGCCGGAACGGTGAATAGGGTACATTTACCGCTTTGCCCGAGCGCGGGTCAGCCGCTTCATTGCCGCCTGTAAGCTGGTCGCCAAGCGGGAGATAGAATCGGCTAATGCCCCGATTTCATCTTCAGATTGGACATCAATTTTTAACTCCAAATCTCCCATACTGATTTTGTCGGCAAGTTCTGTCAAACGCACAATTGGACGTGTAATTCCTTGAGAAAATTGGTACGCAAGCCCGATTGCAATTAAACCGAAGACGGCAATAAAAATGATGGTAATCAAGCGGGTATTCCGTGTGGTTCTATCGATTTCTGCGGCGGTTTCGGTCGCTTTCTTGTAGAATTCTTCCACACTGGCGCCAACACCCACCCAACCGAAACCTTCCGGGTACGTATATCCCCCGTTAAAGTAACGGATGGGGGCATATGCCACGAACAAGTTTTTACCTTCCCAAAAGTATTCAATGGAGCCGGGTTCACCTTGGGCAACCCGGTTTGGAATTTTCACGATCTCTGTAAATTGCGGAAATTCAGCCAGCACATCTTTCAAAGCAACTAAATTCACTGGGTGGCTCAGGAACGGGTCTTTCAAGTGGTTTGATGCAGACGCTGCCGGAAAAGGATTACCATTTTTATCCACACCCCGAATAAACCAATGTTGGTTATTGGCAATAAACCATCCTTCGTTATCCACAATGTAGGCTTCATTTCCGGCTTCAGGGTCGGGGATTAAACTGTATCGTTTTTCAGTGGGCACAATATGCGCCACAAATTCCATCAGGTGGGTATGGTTCAAAGCAAGCCCAATGACCCCATCAAACGTACCATCATTTTTGAAGACAGGCATCGCAAAGCGGACAATGCCTTGGAAGGGTTTGCCTTTTGCCTCACGCAGATTGGGACCACGTGTGAGCACATCATCTTGCATCAATACATCATCCATTGTCCGGTAGCGCCCAATCACATGCGAGACAAAAATTTCCCCTTGGCGTGTTCCCGTTAGTTTTTTTGCCTCCTCAAAATACGTTTCTGCCTTAAAATTTGTATTTTGGCGGACACTCACATTCCGCAAACGCGGCGGATTTTCATCCAGAACAATTCCATCGATAACGCGCACCTGTTCCCAACCGGCGGCATCTACATACACTACTTCCGCATAGATGGGTAGGTCAACCCGTTCTTCTTCCCCCGTATTTGGATTGCGGCGCCATACCTCGCGGACCCGGGTACGAGCGAAGTTCTCATAAACTTCCACATCGCGTGGCAGAAGCGCCAAGGCCCGCAGGTCATCTTCGCGTTCACGCAGGAAATCCGCTATCTGTTCCGCAATTTCAAACGTACGCAGTTCAATAGCTTCGGTGGACTTTTCATTGAGCGCGGCTTTACTATCTTCAACTGCCCGTGTACCCACATCCGTGATCCGACTGAGTGCAAACCAGCCAAAGATCATCAACGGCACCAATGAAAGAATAATAAATAGGGAAAATACCCGGAATGAAATGCTTTTGGGTAGAGAAAAGGAAAAACGCTTGCCTTCAGCCATAAGTCCCTGGATCTCCTTTCGGCTCAGTCTAAGATAATCTGCTTAAAGCGTCGGATTGTTTTGATTCGATTCGAACTGACCTCATTCCAATCGATCACGAGCGCACGGTCTAATGCGTTTTTAACAGTTGCTCGATCAACACCTGTTGGGGGCGCCACATCAGAACGGGCGGATAAAAATGAACCCTCACGTGCCAGAAGCTCTTGGCCTTCCGGGGATAACACATAATCGATAAATGTTTCCGCACCCTTAATATTATCCGAAGTTTGGGTAATCGCAATCGGACTCGGAATCAAGACAATACCATCTTCAGGATAGATAATTTCCAAGGGGCTTCCCGCCACTTTTTTGGAACGTGCCACATAATCCAGCAAGATCGCCACTTGGAATTCACCTTTTTCCAACCGGTCGGCGACTTCACCATTACTGTTTGCAATCACAATGTGGTTAGCGCCTAATGCCTCAATAAATTCCCAGCCTTTTTGCTCCACCATTGCCGCTAACCATGCCAACGCCGATCCGGAACGGCGCGGGTCGGGTGAGATAATATTATCTTTCCAGACCGAATCCTGTAAATCGGACCATAACCGCGGTGCCGCTTCGGGTCGAACTTGATTTGTGTTATAGACAATACACATACTGATCAGACGACCGCCGTAATAATAATTATTGGCATCCTTAAATTTTGTCGGAATATGGGAGCCTTCCGGCGAATCATATTGCCGTAAAAGACCCTGATCGATCAGCCGCAAATACTCAGAAGGGTCTGCCGCCCACACCAAATCCGCTTGTAACCCTTGGGGAGATTCAATTTCCAGCTCAATCCGGGAGCGTAGCGCGGTCGTTGATTCCCGAATAACTTCCAAATCCAGATCGGGATATGCCTTTTCAAACTCCCCTTCAATTTTTTCAATAATGGGTTGCGGCATGGAGGTATATAATGTTAGCATATTATCATTTTGTCCATCGCATCCCCCTAGCCACAGAATAACGAGTCCTAATAGACCATAAGCCGCCCGTCTCAAGATTCATCCCTCCCTAATAGTTCTTTAATAGTGCGAAGAAGGTTTCTGTAAATGCTTTCATTTTTTCACCATCATCAATTTCCGGTTCTAGCAATTCTAGCAATTGGTTGGTCTTACTTTTGGGAAACTGGTCTAAGGAAGCATCAAGTTCTTCGACTTTTTCTTCCACAATGATGGGACCCATGGGACCGACCAATTTGGTCAGTTCATCGGAAATTTGGTCCAGAAATGCCGGGTCAATCATCTCCTCATCCTGCGAAACCGCCTGCTGGGACTGAAGCATATAGGCATGTTCAATATCCGTTTTGTACACACTGAAAACCGCACCATGCTTCTCGGATAGCTCTAGCAATTTCTCAAGGGCGGCATCCCCCTCAATGATATTTCCACTGCTATCGGCATAGGCATTTTCCCGCAGAATACCTTCCCCAAAAAAGATCGACCCTTCCCCTTGGTCATCATTGATCAAAATTTCAATATATCCCCAGTTTTCCTCATCTTGAACTTTGCTGATCAGCTTATTCAGCTTGACATAATCGGTGGTTAAACCTTCATGAAGGGGTTGCCGACCCGTCACCATTGCGCAAGTAACGGTTTGTTCACTTTCTAATTGATGAACACTGATCTGCCCATCGTTATCCCGGCATTTATGAAGCAAATTTTGGTAAGCAACTTTACCCCCCTTTAGCTCCTTTTTGGTGGTGCCTGAAACTTCCATGGCATTGATAATATTACCATTATCCAGAAAAATATAGCCATAATATTCCCAGAAGCTCAATTTAACATATCCGGTAAACTCCTCGCTCACTAGATTGTTAATAAATTGAGTAATTTCAATATAGCTCGTATATAAATTATCTTTCAGGATAACCCCGTTTGGAAATATCATTACTCAAAGGCTCCTTTAGAGAGTTTATCATAAATATAATGAATCTGCAAAGCTGGAATATCCAGATCGGGCATGTAGGTTTGGAACAGCGCCCAACCCGGGCAACCATTAATATCGACCATATAATAGGCTTGCTTACCAGCCTCAATCAAATCAAGCGCGGTCACACCCAAATCAAAGAGATTCACAATGGCGAGTGCAAGCTGTTTCAATTGGGGTGACGCCACACCCGGTTCTACCTGAATAGGTTGCGACCGGTTTGTGCGCCAATCTTCGGTCTGGCGGTACCGGTACAACACACCCGCAATGTCCCCGCCAATAACAAATACGCGAAGGTCTCGGGTATGGGGGAGATATTCTTGCAAATAGTAGGGCGCCGGAAGGGCTAAGAGCCGATCCCCTAATCCTGCCGTGTCTGCCTGAAAAAGCAACTGACCTCGCCCCCCTTTTGCCCGATCCGGTTTTGAAATGACGGTGTGTACCCGCTGAATGAAATCCACGGCACACCTGACATCCGAAGTAACAAGAGTACGAGGCACCAAAAACCCATATTGAGCCAGAATAGAAGTCGAAACAATCTTGCTACTGCTATAAAAAAGAGCTTCCGGGGTATTAATGAAAAAAGCCTGATCCGAAAGCCAGATTAGTGCTTTCAGAATAATGGGATCAGACTCAAGCAAATCTAAAAACCCTTTAACAATTATCGCATCAACCTGTTGGTAATTAGTCCGAGAATCCGCTAAAAACGCGGAGACCAGTTCCCCCGGCGAAATGTAAACTGCCCGACCGTACTTTGCGGCAGATTGAAGCAACTGCGTGGTGCCCCAACCCAGTGTAGGGCTAATAATTCCAACGGTGTACGACGTCAAAGAATTTCAGACCTTTACTTCTGATCAATACTATCAAAATTACGAGAGGTTGTCAAGTAGTAAATTCAAAGCTACTTAAAAAGTTTACATTAGGCTACGACACTTAATGTAATACATGAAATACATCGGAAAAGTTATTCAATATGAACTAGATAGGGCGGAAACAGCATCACAGGATGATCCTGAGCCAGCCGCCATACCAGCGCGCTTTGGAAAAGCCCCGCGGCATCTGGAATGGCGGCCGATTCCACCAGTTGAGCGGAAGGAGACCCCTGAACCTCTACTTCACGAAGAATTTCCGTCAGTAAATTAGGTTCTTTGGTCAGCGTCACCACATGAATTGGGTCGTCATCCTTCATCCCCAATTTCCGTTTGGCAGCTAAAATAGCACGATCTACGCCACCTAGGGCATCCACCAAGCCGGCATCATACGCTTGTTGTCCCGTCCAGACCCGTCCTTGGGCAACAGCATCCAATTCGGCATAGCTCAGACCCCGATTATCCGCCGCTTTTTGGACAAAAATCTTGTAAAAATCCATCACCATTTCGCGGAATTTTGCCCGCTCTTCTGCCGACATCGGCTTGGATTCGTCAAAAATCGCGGCATATTTCCCACGTTGGATGGATTCCACCGTCATCCCGAGTTTTTCCTCGTACAACTCTTCCATATTCATTTTGACTGCAAGAACCCCAATCGACCCGGTGAGCGTATTCGGTTGGGCAATAATGCTATCCGCACACATGGAAATATAATAGCCCCCCGATGCCGCCACATCTGACATAGAGACGATGACCGGTTTTTTCTCCTTTGTAATCATCAGTTCTCGCCAGATCAAATCCGACGCTAGCCCAGAACCCCCCGGGCTATTCACGCGGTAAATCACCGCTTTAACATCCTTATCGTCTCGCGCTTTTCGGATCAGCGAGATCGCATCATCAGCCCCTAAAATTCGCCCCATGAGCGGGTCATAATCATCTGAACCGGTGGTAATAGCACCCATCCCATAAATGAGGGCAATCTTTTTACCGGGGACGAAATCGTCCACTGGAGAAGCCGTGGCTAGGGTGTATTTTTTCAATTTAATGGATGTTAGCGACTCTTCATCGTTATTTTTCTCACGTAACCGCGCATTCACTTCATCTTCATATTGACTCCCATCAATGAGATCAAGCTCAATCGCTTCTTCTGCATCAATAAACCCATCCTCATTAATCAACCCCAGAACATCATTGACATCAACATGGCGCCGGTCTGCCACTGCGGCGGTAAACCGCTCGTAAAATTCATCCAAAATGGAGTTCAAAACTTCCCGTTGGGCATCGCTCATCGTCTCCCGATTAAAGGTATCCGCGGCACTTTTGTACTTACCCACCCGCTCCACTTCCGGTTGGATACCGATTTTGTTGAGAGTACCTTTGATAAAACTAACCCGCGCTTGCAGTCCATCCAGATAGAGGTCACCGGTGGGACACAAGTAAATTTCATCTGCCGCGAGAGCTAAATAATACTCCTTTTCACTACCGGAGATCAGATAAACCACAATCCATTTACCGGATTTGCGAAATTGTGCCAATTTATCCCGCAATTCTTCAATTTTTGCCCAGCCGCAATTTAAACCGCCCAGTTTTAGATATATCCCGGAAATCCGGTCATCTTTCTGAGCAGTCTCAATGGTCTCCAGAATACGGCTCAAGGTCAGTTTTTTCTCTCCGAGAAGCGTTTCCAGATAATTTGTTGGGAGATGCTCCGGTAAGTCCCCTTTGATCGTTAATTCCAGTACAGAATTGTCCTCTACTTTGGGTGGTTTACTCAGAAAATAGATTGCGACGCCGGCAATGATGACAAACAAGATAAATTGAACCAACGAGATAATCAAAAACCGTTTGATAAATTTAAGCATAAAACCTCCTCATGTAGTTAATAGTGCCACTCCACCATGGTGTGAACCCACTGTTGAACATCTTGAATATCAATTTTACCATTCTGATTATAATCCAAATACGGTATATCGTAACCCCATTCATCCAGTAACACATTCACATCCTGAAGGGTAATTTCCCCATCCCCATCCACATCAATAATAATGGCATCGATGCGGGGCAATACCATGTGGCTCCAACCACCCACTTGACCTTGAGCATCTACAGCCCGCAACCGGTAGCGCGCGGTGGGATCAAAATGATGTGGTAATGCCAGATAACCCGAAGCAAACCCGCGCCAAACTTCCGTCACCTGAGATGCCGTACCGCAAATTGAAATATCATCGATATACCAACCTTCATATTGCGTTTCACCCCACGCCCCATTAAACACAAAGCGCAAATAGACTTCCTGCCCGGCATAGGTGGCGAGGGGGAATTCCACCAACTGCCAGTCCGAAGAACCAGTAATACCGTTCCCCCGGTTATTACGCCAATTATAGGAATTGGTGGTGATTGTTCCCGCAAGCGATTGGTACGATGCGCCCCCATCAGTGGAAATCTCCACATAAGCCCAATCATTATTGGGATAAATCTGATAATAGGTCCAAAACTGAAGCACATCATCGCTATTGATGAGTACTGGCAATTTTGAGGTTAAGGTCTGGCGAGTACCGTGCCCCGAATAAAACGCCGTCGAGCCGCTATGGGAACGCTCTTCGCTCACCGTAAATCCGGAGGCAATCCAGTTATTCAGTGTTTCGGCAGAATCCACCGTAACCCGATAATCTTGAATTTCCTCCACCACAAATTCAACAGGCGGATTGTCGGAATCTTCTGGTATGCTCCATGAAAGGATCAGTGAGTCCACCGTTTGGGTACTGGTCAGCTCGGGTTGGGGGGGCACAAACAGATGATAGGGGTTTTCTTGAATTTGCAGAGCCGCTTCTGCCGTGACATACAAGGAGGGTAAATTTTCGGCACATATAATCGGAACTTGCCATTCGGGGGGCCAAAATTCATCGGCGGTTTCCGGGGTGATGCCAAAAAAGCGGTTTTTCTCCTGATCTTCGCCATAAAACCAATCATCGGTATCACCGTTTGTGTTGTAAACCAATCCATTGTACGGGTTTCCTTGCCGGTAGCCATTATAGGCGCGCATACGATTTGCCCACTCGTAAAAAATCGGATGATCCGGGGTGTTGGCATCCCTGTAACCCCAGCCGTAAAGTAACATCCGCCCGTAGCTGTGGTAGGAAAGCGAAAAGGAAAAATTATGAGCAAGGCACAACTGCCGGATCGCCTCGGTTTCCGGCTCAGAAAAAGCGGCGGGTCCCCGGTATGTTTGCGAACTACTAGAAGGGCTTGACCCGTAGTTGTCATATCCCCACATGTACCCAAAATTGCGATTGAGATCGACACCATCGGTGTACATCTCGTGAAAATTGCCGTTATGGTTATTATCACGGGTGTTTTTACGCCACCAACTCTGACCCGATTCTACCCGAAGGTGTCCATCTGGGTTCGCCATCGGTACAAACCAAAATTCTAATTGATTGACATAGGCAGTTGCCGTGGAATCCACCCCATACCGGGAGGTAAGATCATCGATCATGTGTAGCACGATCTCGGTTGTGACCACTTCCCGCGCGTGCAAATTGCCGATCAGCAGAATTTCGGATTCGGTTTCTTCCTCTAACGCTGGATTGTCAGAGACCTTCACTGCCCAGATGGGATTACCCTCTGTAGAAGTACCAATGCTTTGCACTTGTAAAATCTCTGGAAAAAGTAAACTTAGCGAATCCAATTTGACGACCAGTTCCTCATACGTATGGTAAACCCCCATTGCGGTACGCCCGCCAAACCGCTCTTGGTACCGGGCAGGCATATCCTCGATGACGACCTCCCATTCAAAACCGGCTTCGGTTAACCGTTGGCGGTCTGCGTCATCGGTAACCACATCCCAACCGTGATGGCACGGAACATCACTCAAATCTACACCTAATTTGACCAGCCGGTCTATTTCATCTGAAGTGGAGATAGGCACACGCACCAACGAAATCTGCCCGCGAAGTGGCGCCGTGACCGCCAGCACACCCAACACTATAAAAATAAATAATCGATTCATGGTTCTTGAATGGAGTTTAAATGAGTCATTAATCGTTCCTGAATAATCGCCGGTAGTTCCGGTGGATTCGCCGGGCACACCCGATGACGCCGTGTCGCAATGACATCATAAACATAATCTCGCACCCTCTGGGGAACAATAATAAAAACAAATCCGAGCGATAAAGGAAACCGCAAATAACGGACAATGTGCAAAATCGCACTGGATTTCAGGTAAACCCGGTCACCCCGGAGCAACACCACGCTTTTTGCATAATCAGGGGATAAACCCGAATGCATTAGCAATGCCTGCCCTGCCTCAGATTGTACCGGCACAAACCGGAATCGGCGTTGGAGGTCATGCTTCGCCACAAACAAAACACTCCGCTGACACAGCCCACACGTTCCATCAAACAGAATCATCAAAACGTTTGCCATACGTTTCGGGAACCTCCCGCACAAAAAAGTGCCGTTGCGATCAAAAAATTTTTCACCCGTGTTGTCAATAAAAACTTCTAAAAGCAATAAAAAATGATAACCACATGATAAATAAGCAGTTAATTGTGTGGGAATCAAAGTGGTATTGTGCTTGCAGAAAAGAGTATAAATTGATGAGTTCAACCTTTCTGAGAAAAATTTTTGTGGGGGGATACCATCCATGAACAAAATTTTAGTTGTCGATGATGATGATGCGATCCGCCGAAGTCTCGCTCAAACCTTGGAATTTGCCGGATTTAATATTTTGGAAGCGGAAAACGGGCGCGTGGGGCTTGAACAAGCCAAAGCACACCAACCAGACCTCATTTTGTGTGACATCATGATGCCCGGTGTCGATGGTTACACCGTGTTGAACGAACTCCGGCAAGACCCTCTCACCGCCACCACACCCTTTATTTTTCTGACCGCTAAATCCTCCCGGCGCGATCTACGATACGGCATGGAACTGGGCGCCGATGATTATATTGCCAAACCATTTCAGGCAGACGAGGTCATTTCTGCCGTCAAAACCCGATTGGAAAAACAACGCGAACTCCGCCGCCGTAGTGAGGCACAAGTCAAACATCTCCAAAACACGATCAATTATGCTCTGCCACATGAACTGCAAACGCCACTTTCAGCCATTCTGGGCTTTTCCGAAATTCTACTCGACCAAAATGCGTCACTCCGGCGAGAAGAAATCACTCAAATTGCCCGGATTATCAACAATTCCGGCATTCGATTAGACCAGTTGATCAAAAACTACGTGCTTTTTGCCCAATTGGAAGCCCTGACAAACAATGCGGAAGAAATCCAAAAGCTACAAACAGAAGTCGTTGAAAATACAGAGCATCTGATCGAAATCGCAGTTGCTCATAAAGCGGAAGAACACAACCGGGGTGCAGATGTGATCACCCATTTAGTCAATGCCAAGCTCACCATCTCGGAAAACGGATTGACCAAAATCATCGAAGAACTAATTGACAACGCCCTCAAATTCTCCGCAGCCAAAACACCGGTCACGGTTTATAGCGAAACACAAGAAAATTTGTACATCCTCAAAATCAAAGACCAAGGTAGTGGGATGAACCGGGAACAAATCGCTCAAATTGAGGCGTATATCCAGTTTAACCGCGACCACCGGGAACAACAAGGGTTCGGGTTGGGTCTGGCGATTGTGAAACGGTTGGTTGAACTTCACGGGGGCGAATTGATGATTGAGAGCCAACCAAATCAGGGAACATTGGTTACAGTCGTACTCAAAACTGCCGAACCAAAATGAAACCTGGGCCCTAGCCCCTGCCACCGTTAGGTTAACGGTAGCATTTTTCCGTAAAAATGCAAGCAATAACAAAAATGCCAGTATCCCCTTTGTGGTACTGGCATTTTTGTTGAGAATCTTCGTAAACGGAATCACAGTCCATCATTTATCCGTATAGTCCATATTGAACCAGATCACACAGAATATGCCCAATGAGAATGTGGGACTCCTGAATCCGGTTTGGGTTCTCCGAATCCACACAGATAATAACATCACACACGTCTTTCATTTTACCGCCGCTTTTACCCGTGAGTCCCAGTGTGGTTATCCCTCGTGTTTGAGCGGCTTCCAATGCCAGAATCACGTTTTTGGAATTACCACTGGTACTGAGCCCCAACAGCACATCCTCTGGTTTGCCTAATGCTTCCACTTGCCGGGAAAAAATAAAATCATAACCATAATCATTCGCACATGCCGTGATAGTAGAGGTATTGGTTGTCAACGCCAACGCCGCAATTGCAGGGCGTTCAAAAACGGAACTCAACCGGATCGTGAGTTCCGTGGAGAGATGTTGCGAATCCCCGGCACTGCCGCCATTCCCGCAGATCATCAATTTTCCACCATTCTGAATCGACTGCGTTATTACATTCGCCATCAGCTCGATTGGTTTCGTTTGATCGAGTAAAAGCTGTTTTACCCGGATACTTTCTTGAATTTGGTCTTGAATGGGTTGCATCATATCAAGTTACTTTCGGCTAAAAATGAGGTCAAAGGTATCTTTTACCACTTCTTTTAGAGAATTTCGAATCGGTTCAGGTTCATATGTGGGCACGAATTTGCCTTCAATGATTAGCTTTGGGTTTCGCACAAATAGGTCATCAGCATCTTGTTCGTCTTCCAGTACATCTGCGGCAATCCCCTTGGCATCTGCCAAAATCAGCGGGCGTTTTTGGGGATGATGCGCATCACTAGCGATAACATGTACCAAATTATGGCGTAGCAATTTTTTGGAAAGGCGTTGTACCAACGGACCCCCGAACCCCAACAAGCTGGCGGCGGTCAATTGGGACAAAATCCCCCGTCGAACAAAATGATACAGAACATTCGGATTCTCCTGAATGGACCCGTTCCGTTCGGGATGGGCAATAATTGGGGTGACTCCTTGTAACTGAATCTGGAAGAGGAGTTCATCCGCCCCGGAGGGAATTGAGGTCATGGGAAATTCCACCAAGGCGTATTTGCCGGTACCATTTAGGGTAAATGTTTGATGTTTTACCGCCTCAAGCGCTTCTGGATCACAGAAAATCTCAGCGCCTAGATACACTGTAACATCGATTCCGATTTCAGCCAGTTTTGCTTGAAGTTGACTTTGTTTCAGGAGTAGCTCGGCTTCATAGTCTGCCCCCATCTCACCCCGAACATGGGGAGTTGCCACGATCCCGGACAACCCTTGTTCGTACCCCTGACGGATCAGATCAACAGCTTCTTCATACGTCTCTACGCCGTCATCACCCGGAATATCGGGTAACAC
>RFFQ01000165.1 GCA_003697105.1 Gemmatimonadota bacterium
AATAGGTATCGTTTCATTTTTCGGCAGGTTTACAATACCCTGCCAGAGCGTATCCGCCGCCCAGCCAGTGCTATCCTGCGGGACTACGGTCACCTCCTGCCCGTCATGGTGCAACAGCCGAACGTGCGCCGGGAGAAGAAGGGCAAGCGCATCCCGCGCTGTCCCAAAGCCACGTGCGGGCTGCTCATGACCGCCAACGGGTACGATGAACAGCGCGAGCGGCTGACCTACACCTCCAAATCACGAGATCAAAGTTTAGAGTTGAAAGTTCAAAGATATAAGCCGAATCCGGCTCCAAATCACACTCCAACTCACGAGATCAAAGTTTAGAGTTGAAAGTTCAAAGATATAAGCCGAATCCGGCTCCAAATCACACTCCAACTCACGAGGTAAGGTGGCTCATTTTTATCTGAAAGATGATCTGATGGTCTTCAGCCCGATCCCGCGCGGGTCCGCCACGGAAAAGGACGCGCAAGGGCTTCGTTCCGGCTCGGAGCGAATCAATTCCATGATGAAAGGCGTCAACGGCGACCGTTGTACGCTGCATTCGGGCTCGGCGGTGATCTGCTGGGGCATCTTCTGTATGGCCGCTATTCTCGTTAGAAAAGTGTGGTATTTCATGGTGAAAGTCCGGAACCGGCTGCGGTGGGCGCAACACTTCCACCTCCCGTGGCATCGCCTTAAATTTAATAGAGAAGTACCGCGGTGGCTTCAGCGCTTCTTCAAAGACAAGGTGACGGATACCTGAGGTAGCTAAGGATAAATACGCTCTTTGACAGTTAATAACATATTATTTATGAGGGGATTATAAAAAAACAGACCTTCCTGAATAGGGGGAGGTCTGTTTTTTTAACCGGATGGGTTCAAATTAGGGCTAAAATAATTAGAAAAGCCGTGCTTCATGGGCTGGAAGGCATAAAAAAAGAGCCATTGATACAAATAGGGGTCTCGGGAATACGGGAAAACCGGCAGTGATGAGCAATGTCCGTAAACATTGGCGAGTCAAACGGCGAAACAGACCCCTACAGGTTTTTGACGCAACGACGATACATGGAATCCTCCTATGGGATAAGAAAAAGCCTAAATATATCAATAACTTGCGTAATATTCAAGTAAAATAATATGCATAATGGGTTCAAACTAAACGAGTTACCCCTACTTGGGTATAAACTTTAGTCTTGAGATAACGTCTTTTGCACGCTTGTTAATCGGTTGTCCCCGATTTAATTTTAAATTGCCGCACATGCATTCGCAGTTGTTCTGCCATATCTGCTAATATTTGGCTAGACGCGCTCATTTCTTGCATGGATGCCGTTTGTTCTTCAACGACGGAGGAGACGTTCTCGGAATTGGAGGCGTTCTCTTCCGCGATAGTAGCAATTGCTTCAATGGCGGTGACCAGCTCTTGAATTTCGTTCTGTTGATTTTCCGCCGATTGTAAAATTTTACGCACCATCACACTACTCCGTTGGACTTCATCCGCAATATGTTTCAGCACATTTCCGGCTGATTTGATCACTTCTTCGCCGTAACTGACTTCTTTTGAGACGTTTTGAATCCCATTGACGGTCTGTTCGGTGGCTTGTTGGATTTCTTTCACCAGTTTGCTGATTTCTTCTGTTTTTTGTTTGGTGTCATCTGCCAAAGAGCGGATATTAGAGGCAAGTACCTTAAATCCGCGTCCATGTTCTCCGGCGCGGGCGGCTTCGATGGCGGCGTTGAGTGAAAGCAGGTTGGTTTGCTGCGAAATACTGGCAATGGTACTGACAATCTTCCCAATTTGTTCGGATTTTTCACCTAAATTACTAACTAATTGTACGGTGTTATAGGTGACTTGGGAGATAGCGCTCATACGATTCAGCGCTTGTTCTGCAGAGGCGGTGGCTTCTCCGGCGGAGGATGAGACTTCTCCCACGACCTGATCGGCCTCGCGAGCACTTCCGGCCATTTCCATGGCGGAATGGGAGACCTTCTCGGAATTGGACATCACGGAAATCAGTTGTTCCGATTGGCGATACGCGCCTTGAGCAATTTGCTCAATGGAACTGGACATTTCCTCTGTACTGGCAGTCACTTCTTCTGAAGAGGCAGACAGTTCCTCGGCGGTTGATGCCACTTCATTGGCGATCTGCGAAACGCGTTCCAAAATCAATGATATGTTTTCTAACATGGCGTTGAAGTTACTCTGGAGGTCGCCGATCTGATTATGCGAGGTCACTTTGGCTCGAATTGTCAGGTCGCCGCTTCGTGCCGCTTTCATAATTCGTGACATTTCCGTGATCGGGTTGATGACCCACCAAACGGTCATCAGGGGCACGATAATCCCAAATGCCAACAAGACCAGAGCAAAAATGGAAAGTGCCCACAGCATGGACTCCCGGGTTTGTTCGTTGACTTCATTCAAAGAGTACCCTACCCGGACGATCCCAATGGGTTTATCTTCTGTGATGGGTTCGGCTTCCGGTTCGGTGTAGCTTTCATCTGTGTAATAGGTTGTGATCTCATCCAGATAGGTATTTTCCGTGTCGAGTGCTGTTGTCGATTCGATTTGGACAAGATAGGCCATATCCAGTAATTTTTCCCCATCGGGGCTTTCTTCGATGTTAATATATTGTTTGTCTAGGGTGACGGCGCGCAAGATGTCTGGGTCGATCGTGCGTTGCACAATTGGGCGGTAAAACTCGACATTTTCACTTTCTTGGATAGGTTCGGCGGGGGTATAGGTGTAAAAAATAATATACCGGATGTTTGTATCCCACGCGGTACCTACGATCAGACTTTGCAGATCGGCAGTGTTATGGCTGTAAACGGCGTACCAACTATTATGAGCTAAATTGCGAGTGATGGATTTTGCCCGGATTTCCAACTGCTTCTGGATAATATTTTTGCCTTTCACAATGGTTGCCGCACCGACCAGAACACTGGTTAAAAAAACCCCGACCAGCATCGTCAGAAAAAAGACGATGACCAGATTCTGAGTAAACCGATTGCGTTTCTTTTTTTTCGCCATTAGTTGCCTCAATGTATCTCTGAATTGGTTTGGATCGTTGGGGGAAGCTCAATATTCAAATATTTGGCGGTATTTTCATTGATATGCCGGAATCCGCGGGCACTGACATAGGGAATCTCAGCCGGCGGAGTTCCTTTCAAAACCTGATCGACCAATTCCGCGGCTTGTTTGCCCATGTCTTTATGATCCACGGTGAGGGCGGCAAAGGCACCTTCCTTGACCTGAAAGTCGGCATAACCAAACAAGGGTATCTGGTTTTGCAAGGAAAATTTCATGATAAATTTCCAAGATTCTTTACCGACGGGTTTTGTCCGATTTGCCACATTCAAATCAGGGATGACCCAGATGGCATCGACATTCCCTTCCAAATCCCGGAAAGCTTGCGGAACTTCCGCTTCATCCCGAATCTGTTTAGCGACCAGTGTTATACCTAAATCGGTAGCGATGGTTTTGGCGTTTTCAATCAGGGGGATATTGCGTTCACTATAAACGACACCCACGTTTTGAACCGAGGGCAGAACGCGTTTAATATCTTGTAATTTTTCCGCTACCGGGATTTCCATATCCACCCCCGTCACATTTTGGCGATCCTCCGCAAAAATACGTTCCGGGTGGAGGAGAACCACAAACACAATCGGTATCTCTGGCGGGAGGTGTTTCTTAGCCAACATTGCCGCATGTCCGCCGATGGCGACCACTACCGATGCCGGAATGTCCTGAATCTCCTTCACATATTGGATGCCTTTCTCTTTATCACGATTCATGTCAAAATAGCTGATGCGCATATTTTCGCCATCTGTGTAACCCATTTGACGGATGGCATTGACAAATCCGCGTTCGGTTTCATCATAATCCCGTCGGGATTGAAATTTGAGGATCGCAATTTCATGCTCATAGGCAGGTAAGGTCTCGGCAAAAATCGAAAATAGAAGAACCAAAGGTACGATTCGTGAAAATAACCGGTTATGCATGATTTAATAACCTATAGGCAGTTTGAAAATCGGGTGGAGATTGGATAAACCGCAGATTGTCCGTGTTTACGCCAAGAATACCATATTTTTAGAGGTTGTGCAAGGAATTTATTCGCTTTGGAACAGGAGAGATCGGGGGCAGTGGTTTTCACCAAATTTGCCCGTATGGATGGTGAATTGGCTGAAGACGTTGGTATTAGGGTAGCTCTTTGGTTTGGGTTAAAAGAGGTGTCACGGTGTGGCAGGAAACCGCTGGGAGTCCATGTGCGACGCAAGTGTAAACCGGCACCGCACATGGAACTATTTAAGAAAAATTGGCGGGTCTAAAACCGGTATCCGATCGTGGCTAAAAGCCACCGACCCGGTTGGGGATACGGGTGAACCACACTCCCTCCCTGCTCGTACTCCTCATCGAGCAGGTTATAGATACGGAAGTCAACGGATACCCCGCTATCATGGATATTGTTATAACGGACGCCCGCATTGAAGAGCACAACCGCATCCACTTCGTTTTCTGGAAAATTATAGCTCACTTCGGGTGAGGCTACAATATTGATCGGGGAGAGTTGTTTCCCCACATAACGTGCCGTCAGATTCACCCATAAATCGCGTTCTTGACGGTAAAATGGTTTCACGTCCACAATAAGATTGCCAAACAGATTGGGGACGTTGTGGATTTGTTCGTCGGTTACAGCATAATTGACGGCATCCACTGCCCGTTGGTAGGTAAAATTTGCCCGAATTTTATAGGCGGGGTGGAGATAATCGATTTCGCCTTCAATGCCCCAACTTTCCAAACTACCGGCGTTTTGATATTTAATTTCTGCCTCTGGATCGTTGTTTCGCCAGATAAAATCGGTCAATTCGCTGTAATATAGATTTAAGCGGTTGACCAGCCGTCCGTTCCACCACCGGAAGGTGGGGGTCAGTTGGTAGGCGGTCAAATATTCCGGTTTCAGGGATTCTGCGCCTTGATAGCTTGCAAGGGAATTATATCGGTACCAGTACGGACCATCCACAAAGGATTCGGCGTAGGATGCCCGAATTTCCATCTGGTCAGATGGCAGAAAAATCAGTGCCAAACGCGGTGAAAAATCCGTGAGATTGTCTCCTTTGTGCCGGTCTTTATTATCAAACCGGAAGCCGGTGTTGAGAATCCATCGGTCGTTAAACCGGTGTTTGATCTGACCAAAACCGGAATACACGACCTCCTCACCCAGTTCTAAAAGGGGGTTCTGGCTATTTCCGATGAAACCCGACCATTCCCCCGGATTTTCAGCATCGTTTCCGATAGGGAAACTGCTATCATAGACGCGCATTTTATCAATTTGCGCACCGAGCAGGACATTACCGGAGCCGAGGCGCCACTGGTAATGTCGATTCAACTGAAGTGTGCCGCCGGTACTGTATTCATCCCAGCGAGGTCCCGCGTACATTTTGACCGCCGGAGCTAAGATCAACACCGTGTTTAGATGATTCAGATTGTAGTAGGTTTGGACATCCACGCTCATCATCTCTGAAAGCTGTTTATGGTACTCTAGCCCGAAATGAGCGGATTGGGAGCTTAAGCCTGGACCTTCACCATCAAGGGTATTATAATCCGCGTAATGATAGAGTTGACCAGTTGCGCCGCCACCGGAAAACGGTTCGATGTAATGGTTGTAGCGTTGGGTGGCTAATAATTTGAAGTCCCCAAAGCGATATTTAACGCCCACATCATAAGCGGGGCGGTCTGTGACGCCACCGACAATTGCCTCTCCTCCCTGCGGATTTGCGGTGTAGTCCTTTTCGGCAGGAACATCCACTTTTTCCCCTTTGGCTTCATAAAACGTACCCCACAGCAGAACCTCATGGGACGCATCAAACGTTTTGCCGCATACAAAACTTCCTCTTTTTTGCCCGTAATTGCCGGCACTAACCGACACCTGTGTCCCGTTTAGATCATTACCGGATTTGGTGATGATATTAATCACCGCGGTGAGTGCCACGTTGCCGTATAGTGGGGAGCCGGGTCCGCGCAGAATTTCAATCTGTTTGATTTTATCCAAACTGATGGAAAAATCCGGGTTGGCTTCGGAATAGGCACGGGAATTCAATCGAAAACCATCCAAAAAGATGAGGACTTTTTGCTGGGAGGAGGCGTAAATACCGCGCATAGCAATATTAATCTCATTATGATCCTGACTGAAGCTGAAGCCCGGGACATAAGTGATCAGCAAATCTTTTAAGGTTAATGCTCCGCTATTCTGGATCATCTCACTGGTGATAACGGTTACCGGCACCGGGACTTCTTGCACCGGTTCGCTCTGTTTAGATGCCGTCACCACAACGACTTCTTCCACAACTTCTAATAATTCATCCCAATCATCCTGGGCGAGACCCCCCACAGGAAACGCCAACCCACTTATTAGACATATTAACACAAGACGTAACATGCGATATAACCTCCTTTTCCCCTTTGAAGTGGACAAAATACAGCTATTCACAGCCGTTTCCGGTGAAATACGGCTTACTACGGAGCTTTTTGGAGTATGACAATGGTGAAATTTCACAGTTGGCAATCAATTTGACCAATCGCCAACGCTCGATGGTGGGATCATCACTTTTGTTTTCATATATCAACGTGGTGAACAAAAAATTTTGGTAGTTTTCGTCCAACATTCCGATGGTAAAAATGCCTTTTTCGGTGTACGTTTTCAATAACTTCAGGGATTTCGGAGTGGCATCCAAGACCCAGATGATTTGTCCTTCAAATGTTTCGAGGGTTGTTGCCTGCAATGGAATGACTTCAATGTGGTTATGCTGGGTTACGTTCTGCACCAATTCCGCATCCCACGTTTTTAAGGATTTAAAGACATCTAAATCCGCGGCGGGAACGTCCGATTCGCTAAATACGCCAATTGTCAGTGTGTCCGTCTGACTTTGGATGCCGGCAGACGCGGCGAATACCGGCAGGCTGTTGGCGAAGCGTTCCAATGTGTTTGCCGGTGCGCCAGCGAACCAGACCAGGACGAGTAGTCCGACGTTGAGGATTCGTAATATTGCCATGATACGCCTCCACAGATGGGGGATTATACCTTAAATTTGTCTATTAGTGCCGCTAACTTTTGCGCACATGCCACTGTGTTTTGGACCCGGATGCGAATATCGGTCATCGAAGTGGTTTGGTGTTGGGTGGCGGTGGATACATGTTGTGACAAATTGAGGTTGGTTTCTGCGGATTGTGCCACATTTTCTAAGGTTTTCACAAACGTTTGCACCATCTCTTTTTGCTGTGCCGCTAATTCACTAATATGGTGGATCACCTGAGCGGATTGATCGGTTTCGGAGGCAATGGTTTGGAAGATGACGGTTGTTTCTTCAATGGCTTTTTTTCCTTCGCTGACTTTTGCGGTGACCACATCGGTTTGTTGCACCGTTTCGGCAGAGATTTTCTCAATTTCTTCGATGTAACGGGCAATATCTTGGGTAGCGTGTTCGGTTTGACTGGCTAAACGCCGGATTTCTTCAGCGACCACGGCGAACCCCCGCCCTTGTTCGCCGGCATGTGCCGCTTCTATGGCGGCGTTGAGGGCGAGCAAATTGACTTGCCGCGAAATGTCATCAATGACGCGCACAATCGATTGAATCCGGCGGGATTTCTCGCTTAATGCTTTTACGGTATGCACTGCTTGATGAGAGACCTGCGACATATCCGCTATTTTCTGGGCAAGCGTCTGGATCGCCGTTGACCCGGATGATGCCGATTGGGTCACCGTCACCGAAACCCGCTGCGCTTCCTGTGCCGAGCGGTTGACTTGATCCGAAAATCCAGAAAGATGACCTGAATCCTGAAGCATGTGTTCCACCCGGCGGGATTGCTGTTCCGCCCCGGCTGAAATGGATTGAACAACTTGGGTAACTTCTTGGGATTCCTCACTAAGTTGGCTACTCGTTTGGCTCAAATCTACCATATTCTGGGTGATGGTTTCCGAGACGCTCACGACTTCCTGCACCAGTGCTTGCAAATGTGTCATAAATTCATCAAATGTTTTTGCTAATAGCCCAATTTCATCGCGGGAATCCATATTTAACCGTTGGGTGAGATCGCCTTCACCTTTGGCAATTTCGCGTAAGCGTCTTATCACCTGCATAATTGGTTTGACGGCGATCAGGTTTAAAAATAGGGATAAGATGATTGCTACGATTAAGGTTGCCAGCGCCCCATAGCCCATAAATTTGAGTTCCGTGAGCCAAATTGAGCGGAAATCGCGGCGAAGTTTAACCCACAATGCGGTGCCACTCTCCGGGAGATAATGCTGGAGGATCACCTCTTCACCATGATAATAGACCGTATCTTGCGGGACAATTGTCCTCTCAAAAGAACCCCAGTCTCCGGCAAGGGCAATACCCGGCTCAAACTCGGAATCAAACGCTACGGCAATATTCAGACGTTCGGCGGTCGTTTCCAGACGAATCTGTATCTCATCATATGCCTCAACATTGTACAACCCCTCGGCAATGTCTCCCAGTAGTAAGGCCTGGCTCATTCCTTCAGTGATGGTGCGTTCCCGTAAATTGGTAGCACCTTCAAAAAGACGAATCCCGTGCAGCACCAATAGGGTGAGAAACATGCCGCAAATGGTGGCTAAACTGATCTTTAATCGCATCAAACCATCCGGTTAAAGGCAACTATAGTCTGTATCTCCGTCTATTTCACCGTATCATAAATTTCGTATTTCGTCAAATAAAAAATATCGCTTCAAGCCAAAAAGCGATAGAGGCAAGAAGCGAATTATGTCCCGAATTCCACGGGCGGTGTTGGTGGGTGAGCCTGCCGAACTCTTCGTTAAAATGGCAGTTCACTGGTGGCGGTTAGGTGGTACGTTTGATCCTAAAATGTAATATTGTCTCCAATTTCCATCCCTTTTTTACCCTTTTTCAAGCGGACTGCAGGGGTATGGGGGTCATGTTCGGAGAATAAAATCCAGTTTTTTTCGAGAGCTTGGGGGAGTATCGCTTTTTTTTCGGCGAGGGTTACCAGCGGGCGCAAATCATACCCCATAATCCACGGATAGGGCAGATGGGCAAAGGTTGGGATCAGATCACCACAATAAAACAGGGTAGTTTCGTCGTCAAAAATAATGGGATGCTGTTGGGCGGCGGTGTGACCATAACAGACCTTGACCCGAATGTTCGGAAAAATTTCTCCTTCACCCTCGATGAGGTTGACCATGCCTTCCGCGCCGAGGGGGGCAAAATCTGCTTTCAGGTAGCTGGCTTGATCGCGTTCTGTGGGATTGTGTGCCCATTCCCAGTTTTCCTTTTGAACATGATAGGTGGCATTGGGGAAGGTGGGGATCAGATTCCCGACGGCATCATATTGGGTCGATCCGCCGGCGTGATCAAAATGGAGGTGGGTCAAAATGACGTCGGTGATGTCCGCTGGAGTGAGTCCGTGCTCGGCTAATGCGGAGGTGAGGGAGCATTGGTGCGGGTCGATCTTGTAAATTTGAGCGAGTTTTGTTGTCCATTTATCCCCACAGCCATTGTCGATCAAAATCTTCCGGTCTGGACTGATCAGCAACAAGTTGCGGGTGGCCAATGGAATTCGGTTCCGTTCATCCGGGGGGGATGTCCGTTCCCAAAGCACTTTGGGGACCACGCCAAACATGGCGCCGCCGTCCAGCGCAAAACGTCCACTATCCACAATTTTAAGTTCGTAATTGGCTATTTTCATTGATCTTATCCTTATTCAGGGGTTCGGGATTTTGTTCCGTTTAACGAGCAAACTTTCTCCGGTCATCTCTTGGGGTTGTTGGATGCCCATCAGCTCAAGCATGGTGGGGGCGATATCGCCTAATTTTCCCGGTTTGAGGGTTCCCTGATATTCATCGTCGATCAGGATCAAGGGGGTGAGGTTGGTGGTATGAGCCGTCCACGGTTTGCCGGTTTCGTAATCGAGCATTTTTTCGGCATTCCCATGATCTGCTGTAACAAGGACGATCCCACCTTGTCGCCGGACTTCCTCAATGATCCGGTTTGCGCATTCATCGACCGCTTCCACGGCTTTTACAGCGGCTTCCAGCACTCCGGTATGGCCGACCATGTCCGGGTTGGCAAAATTGAGGATCACGACATCATATTTTTCGGTTTTTAGCTGATTGAGGGTGGATTCTGTTAGTTCGTAAGCGCTCATTTCGGGCTTCATATCGTAGGTGGGTACTTTCGGCGACGGGATGAGAATCCGGTCTTCACCTTCAAAAGGGGTTTCTTCGCCCCCATTAAAAAAGTAGGTTACGTGGGCGTATTTTTCGGTTTCTGCCGTGCGGAGTTGGTTTAACCCGTGGGCGGCGACAACTTCTCCGAAAATCCGGGATAAACTTTGCGGCGGAAATGCCACCGGTAGATCGAATGTGTCCTCATATTGGGTCATCATCACGTAGTGTACGTTGGGGTGTTGGGGGCGTTCAAACCCGTCAAAATCCGTATCTACCAAGGCATGGGTGAGCTGCCGTGCCCGATCCGCACGAAAATTGAAGAAAATGATACTATCCTGATCCCCAATGGTACCGGTTGGCTGGTTTTGCTCATCCACAATGACAATCGGGTGGGCAAACTCATCGCCCCGAGGGTCTTTGGTGTAAAATTCCCGGATGGCTTGTACCGGCTGGGTGGCTTTCGTACCCAGACCTTGAGTCATGAGATCATATCCCAATTTTGTGCGTTCCCACCGTTTGTCCCGATCCATCGCGTAATAGCGTCCTACAATAGATGCAATTTGACCCACACCAATTTGATGGATTTGATCTTGTAATGCGCGCAGATACGCTTCTCCTCCGGTGGGAGAGGTATCGCGCCCATCCATAATGGCGTGGATATAGACGCGGGTCAGCCCCTGCGCTTTTGCCAATTTGAGGAGCGCGTAGAGATGATCTTGATGGCTATGAACACCGCCATCCGAGAGTAAACCAATCAGATGCAGGGCGGAATGATGGGCTTTGGCATGTTCTATCGCCCCCAAAAGTGCCGTATTGTGGAAGAATGAACCATCCTTGATTGCTAGGTTGATGCGGGTAATGTCTTGATAGACGATTCGCCCCGCGCCTAAATTAAGATGTCCAACTTCCGAGTTGCCCATCTGTCCCTCCGGTAGTCCCACATCATAACCGGAACACCGGATTGTGGTGTGGGGGTAACTGTTTCGCCACTGATGCCAATGCGGCAAATTCGCTTGTGCGATGGCGTTGTGGTCGGGATTATCGCTCAGCCCCCAGCCGTCAAGAATCATCAACATAATGGGTCGTCGCACGATTATCTCTCCATCTTGATAGGGTTAAAATAGTTCTCAATGTTGCTAGTATTGTATGCTTTTTAGGGAGGATTGTCAAATAAATACCGTTTCACCCATGTGATCTTTTTTAACAGGTCGTCAATTTCTACCGCACTTCAGGATACGCCCGGAAAATCACTTGACATTTAACGCGTTAAAAAACATAATATATATCATAATATACCTCCCTGTCTGATATACCCGAATCTTGTTGCGGA
>RFFQ01000166.1 GCA_003697105.1 Gemmatimonadota bacterium
AAAATTGGTCGGGGCAAAATGCATTTTGGTCGGGATTTCCTCGGAAGTGGCGCAAACTCTCGTCCATATCGGTATTGATCTGGAACATCTGGACACCTTTGCCACATTGGAAGATGGCTTGCAAGAAGCCCTTTACCGGATGAAATACGAAATTGCTGAACGGCTCTAATTGGATGAATTACCGAGAGAGGAGAACATATGGATCGAATTCCACTGATTGAGGTTGATAAGGTCTTGATTGCACCGGTCCAAATCGATTTAAATGATCAGGTAGCTGAACGGTTGCAACAGGAAATTTTGGAACAGGTCATCCAGATCAAAGCACATGGCGTACTGATCGATTTGAGTGTAATCGATATTGTCGATAGTTACATTTTGCGGATTCTGCATGATACCGCACTGATGGTACGTGCCCTCGGTGCGGAACTGGTGGTTTGTGGTATCTCCGCTGATTTAGCGATAGCCCTGACTGAACTGGGTTTAGAACTCACCGGGGTTGAGACGGCACTGGATTCTCGCATGGGGCTAGAAATTCTCCGGGAACGTGCGATTCAGAAAAGGAGGATGCTACATGGCTGACTCTCTCATACCGATCCGGGTCGAAGCCGATATTGTAATTGCCCGCAATGAGACACGTCGTGTCGCCCGAAAAGTTGGTTTTTCCATGTCGGAACAAATCAAAGTGACCATTGCGGTTTCTGAATTGGCGCGGAATATCATCAAATATGCCGGTAAAGGGGAGATCAAAGTCTCAGAGATGGGAAGTCCGCGTGGCGTTGAAATTATCGCGGAGGATAACGGTCCGGGGATTGCCAATATTGAAGAAGTTCAGCGAAAAGGGTTCACGACCTCCCGGAGCTTGGGGATGGGAATGACCGCCGTTCAAGCCGCGGTGGATTCGTTCCACATTGAGAGCACGGTGGGCGTCGGTACCAAAGTAACCTGCCGGAAATATGTTTGAGGGACGTCACCCGGAGAGACATCTTTCCTCAGCCAGGCCGGAATTCCATTTTCGCTCGGTGGTCACGCTGTGCACTGGCTTTCCGAGGGGGGGGGGTTGAAATACTTAGATAACGTATTCGGTAAATCATTGAGCGGCGTGTTACTTGGCCGCGATGAAATGAGTATAGAAGGAGTCGATGCTGAAATTTGGACTAGACTCTTGTTATTGATGTCAGACGGAAACGCAGATGTGAGGCTACTTCCCGCGGGTCCGTAAAAAATAAGTGTTCTTTGAATACTGTTTCAACATCAAGCGTTTTGACTGGAAAAATCATGATTTTTGCCTCTTTTTGCCCTGAAAACAGGGCAAACGATCCCCTGAGGGCAAATCTCTGCTTTTTTGAGAAGCGCGCTGTCCGTGATTCCACCCTTCCGGCTTTTCTTTACTTTCATGTCCATGTCATCATGTATGGTCTGATTCAGCACTGGTATTTACAGAGACGAGCGTTACCCTGATGGCTTTTTTTTGCTCAATTTCAGCTCTTTTATTGAGGGATAAAATTCAGTTTACACCTCAAATCAAATCTGATATAGTGGATCGGTCAAGGGTGAACCGGTCACGTCGAACGGCGACATACCGTCAACACAACGGACGGAACGGTTCGCCCGTTTTAAGCAATATAGACATCGTTAGCGGTTTCTGCGGCTTCAATAATTAGAAAGGCAGGTGATTTTCTATCCGACATCTCGCACCTTAAAATCGTAACCTGTTGATATGGTGGAAAACAGAACGTCATTTGTTCGATATTTTTGTCTTTTTGGAAACCATTGCTGAACTCAATCAAGGTAATTATCCGAAAAAGCAGGAAATATTGGAGTTTACCGCCCACATCGATCAACTAGAGCCAGTCCCAGAGATACGTGAGATCGTTGCTTTTTATCTGGAACATAGTTTGATGCCGAAAGTCGCCAAAGGTGATGCCGTACATTTAGCCTACGCCTCATACTACAAAATCGATTTTTTATTGACGTGGAATTGTAATCATTTAGCAAATGCGAATAAACGCTAGCATATTCGAATCATCAATAGTCGATTGGGTTTATCTACGCCAGAGATTGTAACCCCTTTAGGATTGTTCCGAGAGGAGTTGGATCAATGATGCTTATAAATGAAGTCTTAAAAGAAAAATACGAAGCTCAAAAAAAGTTGCTTGAAAAGGCGGAAAATGAATCTCTTGATTATTTTTCCGTTGTTGAAAAAGATGTAAAAGACCTTTTCAGTAAAAATAATTGGAAATTAACATTTGCTAAGCGAAAAGGTGGTTTTATCCGACATTCCGCACCCCATACTTAAGTAGCTGATAATATTTAGGATAGTCCCATCTCACCAAAGCCCGTCAGCAGGCGAGTAGTATTCCCCGCAGGCGCTGTCGTGAGGCAAAATAAGTATAGTCGTCGGTCGCCGACGTTGTGCAAGTGACGGTGATGGTCGGGAGCCGCCGGCAGGGCATGTATCCACAGGGTAGATTCAGGAACTTCGGGAGGTCTGTTTATCTTCTCGTCGTATGATCCCCGGCCAACAGGGAGAGACCGGTTCATCCGGGTCGTGGGGCACACGATGCCCTCAAATCATTCCGCGAACACTGTCAGTACCAGAATACAGCAGATACTCGACGTTGACATTCAGGGATTATTTGACAATATCGACCACAAGAGTTAATTGAATTATTGCATCGTCGGGTCAAAGATGGCGGCATTGACCGCCTCATCGGCAAATGGCTAAACGCCGGTATCCTTGATGGTCAGAACGTGACCCATCCGACGAAAGGCACACCGCAAGGCGGCGTGATTTCTCCGCTGCTGGCAAATATTTACCTGTAATTGTACTACAAACCGATTCGTGAATGAAGGAACCATCATGAAAAAACATCTTGTTATTACGCTCACTGGAGCAGACCAAATTGGCATTGTGGAACAGGTTACTAAACGGGTATTGGACAACGGTGGTAATATCGAAGCCAGCCGTATGGCACGTTTGGGTGGTGAGTTCGCCATACTCATGTTGGTTTCCGTGGAAGAGTCCCAGTTTGATGCCCTAAATGAAACCATCCAGAACTTGACTCAAAGTGGTTTTCAAGTAACGACCTGTTCTACCGGTGATAACGAAACAACCCGTTACCACGGCTGGGTACCCTATACTATTGAGGTACACGGTGCGGATCATGAAGGTATCATCCACCATATCACCGGTAAACTGGCGAAACACGGGGTTAATATTGAAACAATGGATACCAACATGGTTAAAGCGCCCATGAGCGGAACACCGCTATTTATGATGAGCGCGACCGTTTTGATTCCACCGGAACAGTCTTTTCGCACCTTGGCGGAAGAGCTGGAGCATACCGCTGATGACCTGAATGTAGATGTAGCGGTCATCCCGTTCACCGGTAAAAAATAGAACCGTCCCGCTATGACGGCTCTGTTCCGGTTTCCACAAAGTAGTCAAAAATTTGAGTGGAGACTTTCATAAATTCTACCATATTTTTAGCAGAGGCACGCTTATTTTTGCGATAGACAATCAACTCGTGGTTCTGCCCCTCGACCCACCAACGCCGCTTTTGGGTATATTCTTGTTCCAAAAAGGTCAGAATTGGGGGGGTAAATGCTCCCCGGACTCGCGCTTCGGGTTTCCCCACAAGCCGGTAATGTTTGGAAAATGCCGGATAAGCAGGAAAATCAATATCCTTAAATCCAAACGCTTCGCCAATTTTATGGAAGATGCTCTCTGGATGGAGGATAAATTGGGGTAAATGAAGGTGTTCGGATTGAAAGTAGATAACGGTTTGATTGTAGGTGCTCGAATTTTTCCCCGAACCGGTTACATAGCGATAATCGAATACCCGCATTAGAATATCGCGACTCTTGATGCGGCGTTCCATGATATTCCGGATCTCCCGAGAATGACCCTTTGTAAAAAGATCGAACACCTCCAGTTGTTCCAGCAAGCCGCTTTCATCTTTCGGGAAAAACCGGAAATGGAATTGGCGGGCGAGGGTTTCCATCTCCTGCCGCCGTTTATACTCAAAAAAAATCGCCAAACCCACAATGATGAGAATGATCAATACCATTCCACCGATACCGTAAATCGCGCCCATTTTGCCTCCTAACATATTATTTATCAATAAGTTACTGTTTGATAAATATAGAGAAAACCCGCCCAAAAATCAACAGGATTCGTAACTCCGCTAAATTGAAAACCAACACCGGTTTAACGCTGAAAATTTCGTTTGATAAAAACTCGGATCGCAATGCCGGTACACCACTTTACTTAAATAATTAGCACCCAGTTACCTATTTTTTTAGTTGACACGTATCATAATTAATGGTATCCTAACTCCCAATTAAACCGTCTTTTTTAGTATCAAAGATGATGATTGCCAGATGTTCAGTCCTCGCGAAATTAAATATATCGCTGAGATTTTCGGGATCAAGGATGTTTTCTCACTGACCGCTGATGAATTTAAGATCATGCGCCGTAAAGCGTTTCACCGGTGGCATCCTGATAAACGGCGTCATGAAGACCCCAATAAAGCCAATCAGCGCTTTATGATTATCAAAAAGTTAGCGGATAAAGTGGACTTCTTCCTGAAAACCCTACCAGAAGAACGTGCGCGGATGTCTGGCCAGTTGATGGTTGCCGAGCCTCTCTTGGATTTTGGTACCGTTTACGTGGGCGATCAGCCGGTACTGAGTGTGGAGGTCTGGACACCCAGTGGTGATGCCGATATGTGGCAATTTATCCGCCCAAAAGAAAATTGGCTCACGTTGGATAAATCTGGCAATAATCTGGAGGTCAAAGTCAATGCCCGGCGTGCGGGTCGCTATTCTACTAAAATTTCCATATGGGGCAATGGGGAGTGGGCTGAAGTTCAGGTAAAAGTGGAGGTCATTGATCGTCACCCTTTAAAGTTATCTAAATCCCGCCTTGATTTTGGCAAGGCGGAAGAGGGGCAAACCTTTGAGGATACCATCAATATTTTGAGTGATGTGCAGTGGTTTGTTAGCCGTAAACCAGATTGGATTGAGGTAGAAGCTAATGGAAATATGTTGCAGCTCAAAACAACAAAACTACCGTGTGGGAGTTTTTTAGATAAAGTTGTAATTGATAGCTATAATTCCAGTTACAAAAGTGCAACGGTGTTCATCAGTGTTGAGGTTTATCCCCAAACCATGGTGGGGAAGTTCAAAAATTTTATGTCTGGGGGGTTGCCTTAAGCCCTAAAAATTTACCAGCAAAACCCCAAAAAAGGTCTTGCATAAATCAATAAAAAACGATACCTTTATGCCAGATTCATGTATCTATTAACCTAATTAGGAGGTCTTATTCATGCCACGTAAAATCACAGAAGATTGCCTGGCGTGCGGCGACTGCATGGAAGTTTGTCCAGAAGAAGCCATTAGCGAAGGCGATCCCTATTATATTATTGACCCGGATAAATGCAACGATTGCGGTGAATGTGAAGAAGTATGCCCCACGGAGGCTATCATTCCTGTCTGACGTTGCGGGTTCCATCTAATATCATCTACGCCCAAGGCAGACGCTTTGGGCGTTTCTTTTTATCTCATCTCTAACCCAAAGGACTTAATGGTGATTAAAAATCCCAAAATAGCTCTCATGGGCATCGGTGGTTCCGGCAAAACCACCCTGGCGGCAGATCTCCACCGGATTCTGGGTGTGCCTTTGATCAGCGAATGTATCCGCACCGCGGCGCTGGAACTCGGTTTGGATACTATCAGCGAAATTGATCCCCAAACCCGTCTTGTCCTGCAAACCGTTGCCCTCTCCCGTCAAAAATCCATGGAGTGGCTTCATGCCGCCAGTGGATTTGTCAGTGACCGCTCTCGCTATGATTACGAAGCCTATTTTGCCGGATTCTTCGGACAAAACAGCCCCGTTTGGCAAACGTACTTACGCTTGTCACGGATTGCCGCCACCAAATACGATTTACTGATTTACGTCCCGCCGTTTACCGGCACACCCGAAGATGATGGCTTTCGATTGGGGGAAGAATTCCAAATTTTAGAACAAAATGTCGCCCGATATTTAAGAGAATTTTGCGGTGATAGCGCCCTAATTTTGGAGTCGCGTTCTAAAACAGACCGGTGTCAAGAAGCGCTCGCCTTTATTCGTGGCTGAGGGAAAAATCACCGGAAAATACACGTGAAAAATCAATGTGTAACGGCTTGTAGTAGAGCGAAGGTACTACCAAAACGCATGGTAAATTTAGGGCTTTCGGGTATCAAATCTCTAAAACCGATAAAACTCAAGGTACAAAAAAGTGATTGACAAAATAAAGGCGAAACTGTATATTTATACAGGTTTTGTTTAGTTTTTAATTGTGAAATTACCCTGGCTTAATTATCACGTTGCCAGAAGGAGAGTGCCCAAAATGAACACGCCTACTTCGAAAACCCGGCAGGAAAAAATTCAGCAACGCTTGGCTACGATTACGTTGATGCGCCCCCGGCAGATCATCAATGGCTTGACTTTTATTTTGTATCGCCATTCTGAATCAGTTCAATGTTGAACTTTTCTTTTTAACTTCTCACAGAGGAGTTTTACCCATGCGCACCGCTACGTTCAATCCCCAAAATCCAGTGGATCGGATCGATTACAACATTGCAAAATTGAAGGCTTTGGAGTATTTGGTTTCCAACACTCTTGGTGAGTATGAAGAGGGTGTCGCGATTCAGGTTTCCAATTTTTTTGATGACGTGATTGTATCATTGGAAGATACCCGCGAAGAAATGAAAGCGTGGGCAAACCAGCATCCCGCAAAACGAGTAAACCGACAACCCAAGTCTGCCTATGACGAAGTAACTGCCCATCTTGGCGAAATTTGGAACGCTGTTTCAGCGCCAATTTACCCCCAAAAACAACCGATCTCATCCTAAGACATCCCTCATACCGGTTTAATTAAAATTAACCATTTAACGGGGGTTTAGGATGGCTTTTCTAGTTTAACCGGTGTAACTACCACAACGCCACAATGATCAACATCATTGTGGCGTTTTTTTGGCTTGGAGCAACGAATCGGGAGTGTTTCTTTTTGAAACAATAGCTGTTTTGGCCCAGTTAAGCTATGTGAACGGGTGATAGTGGATTGGGACAAGATGTGTTTTATGAGGGTGTTAGGAGTGTTGGATAGGTCAATGATCGATAAGGTATATTATGTAAACTTTAGTTAGAGGTGTGGTGAAAACAACCGGAAGACCCCGTTCCGCAATTTAACCGGCAAAGGGTAGTTTTCAACCTCTCCAAAGGTCAGCGGCCGGGATTGTGATAATTTCTGCTGGAAGATTGCTATCGCCTCCCGCGCCACACCGGCATCATAACATTCTACGTTGAACTCAAAATTGAGGCGCAGACTCCGCGCATCCCAATTGGACGAACCGATCAGTGTCCAATCCTCATCAACAATCATCAACTTGGAATGGTCAAAGGGGGGTGGCACAAGGTAAATCTGGCAACCGCGCTCCAATAACTGCCATAACTGCGCGGTGGATGCCCACTGCACCAGTTTAAGATTTCCTTTTTCAGGAATTAAAATCTGGACATTAATTCCAGAGAGTGTGGCGATATTCAGTGCCGAAATCAGCTTGCTATCGGGTATAAAGTAGGGGGTCTGGATTCGGATGGAACGCTGGGCATTGGCAATCGCCCCCAGCAACATCCAATGGATTTTCTCAAAGTCTTCATCGGGTCCATCTGGGATGCCGCGAGCCACCACATCCCCAACGGCGCCTAACTCTGGGAACCAAGCGGCACCGGTCAATTGTTCGCGGGTGCAAAAATACCAATCTTCCACAAAAACGCGTTGTAAACGATTCACAATGGGACCCTCCAGCCGGAAATGAAGATCATTTACCGCGAGCTTGGCATAATCGCGGATGTTCATCCCCCCGGTAAAGCCAATTTGCCCATCGATCACCAAAATTTTACGATGATTACGCAAATTAGCATACGATAAGCGCCAGGGCCACAGGGAGGGTAAGAAAAAAGCATGGGGAATTCCCAACTTTTTGAGCCGCCACGATACAGAAGGAAAACTGTAATGCAAACCAACACCGTCAATCAGCAGGCGTACCGCCACCCCCCGTTTGGTGGCACGTTGTAAGGCTTCTAAAAAAGCATCCCCTTGGGCATCATTGCCAAAAATGTAGGTTTCCAAACTGATGGACGTTCGGGCTTGTTCGATGGCATCCAGCATAGCGGGGTATGCCTGATCACCGTTGACCAGCATCTGCACCGTATTTCCGGTGGTGATCGGCTCTTTTAAAACAGAATCTCCATATTTAATCAATTTTAAACGTTGAGGAGCGATATGGAAGCGGTGTAAATCAGGGGCCTCTTGCAAAGTTGGGCGCGGTACCGTTGGGAGGTCTTTAAGCGCCGCCGCCCGCCGCCGGATACGATTGATCCCGAAAATATAGTACAGGAACGCCCCAACCCCCGGCGAGAAGAGAATTAAGCCGACCCAGATCACTGCCGCCCGCGAATCCCGTTTGTAAAGCAAGGCATGACATGCCGCCCAGAGGGTCAGGATGAAGAAGGTCAGGGTAAATATGTTGGAAAGTAAATTCTGCCAGAAGGCAATCACGTTACCGGACATCAGACTACAGCCTAATCCGGGACGAGAGCGCGGCGTGATCAGACCACCGGTCCTGGCGATGCACCATCAATTCCGTAGCAATTAACCCTTTGAGATAAATACGATCCAATTGGAGCGCCGGATAAAATGATGGAAAGGTGCGCGCATGGCGCCCGTGCAAGTCCTTAGAGACTTCCACCAGGTTTAAGGGTTGGGCGAGGTGATGATCTGCCTCACAATTCCAGTCGTTAAAATCACCAGCGACGATAACCGGCGCTTCCGGTGGTAGATGGGTGCTAATGTAGTGGCGAATCCATAAATACTGCTTGCGGCGAAAGGGCTTGAGCAGACCCAAATGGACACAAAAGGCATGCACCGGCTGGTCTATGCCGGGTACGGCAATTTCACTGTGTAACATTCCTCGTTTTTCGCTGGGATGGGCTGAAATATCGATATTTTCCCACCGCAAGATTGGAAAGCGGGAAAGAATTGCATTGCCATAGTGTCCGTACCGGTGTACCGCATTTTTGCCGTAAACGGCTTCAACGTCGAGCGCGTCTGCTAAAAAGAGATGTTGCGGTTCTTGCCAATCCGCATGTTGGCTGGATTTACGCCGGTTTGAGCCGGTCACTTCTTGCAAAAAGATGATGTCTGCTTGGGTGGTATGCAAGGCGTCGCGTAGGTCACGCAGGACGAAGCGACGATTAAATGAAGAAAACCCTTTGTGGATATTCAGGGTCAATACGTGGAGCGTTGGTAATGTCATGAAACCTCTGAATTAAAGTGAATATAATCCGGTGAGCCGGAAGGAATTAATAAAAAGGGATGGGGTTTGTCAAATGAAAAGTTTTTTTATTAGGTTTGCCGATTTGATTTGTTGTTGATAATTGATAAATTATGTAAATTTAAGATTATTTCCTTCTTTGATTACCTCTCCCATAACAACAAAATCATTGCATTTTGAATAAAAATATATATATTCGGAGTATATATTCACCCCATCATCAGACACCTAAATCGCTCAGGAAAGGCTCAACCATGCAAACGGCAAAACTCTTCCAAAATGGAAAAAGTCAAGCGGTACGGCTACCAAAAGCCTTCCGCTTTGAGGGGGATCATGTTCTCATCAAAAAGTATGGCGATGCTGTCGTGCTCTTACCGGATCGCCCCTCGTGGAACACACTATTCGATAGCCTTAACCAGTTCTCCGAGGATTTTATGATCGACCGCCAACAACCCCTCCAGCAAGACCGACAGGAACTGTTCGAGTGATCTACCTCCTCGATACCAATATCTGCATCTACGTGATCCAGCACAAACCACCGGAAGTGCGCCAGCACTTTGAACAACACCATATCCGTGACATTGCGGTCTCGGCGATTACCGTTGCCGAGTTGCAATACGGGGTGGAAAAAAGCCAACAACGTGCTCGCAACCAGCATGCTCTAGATCAATTTTTACTTCCACTGACGATCATCGATTTTGATCACGCCGCGGCGCAGGCTTACGGCAAAATTCGCTCAACGCTGGAACAGTGCGGGACGCCCATTGGCGCCCTTGACCTCCAAATTGCCGCCATCGCCCTCAGCCGGAATTTGATCGTCGTCACCAACAATACGCGTGAGTTCGCCCGTGTTCCCGGGTTAACAGTCGAAAATTGGGTGAGCTAATTAGCGCCGGTAGTCCTGCCAATTAATGCCATATTTGCTCATCATGGCGTAAAATTGCGTGCGATTAATGCCTGCCGCCTTCGTTGCCTGCCGGATATTCCCGCCAAACTGGGTCAGCAAATACGTAATAAATTGCTTTTCCAGAGCCGCAATTCGATCCGCTTTTGCCTGTTTCAGTTGATCCAGCGTCTGGGGGATGACCTCCGCCGCGGGTAGTTGAGCCGTTGGAGCAAGCAAATCTGCCGGCAGATCGGCTTCGGAAAGGACCGAATCTGACGCAAAAATCATCATGCGCTCAATGATATTTTCCAACTGCCGGATGTTCCCCCGCCAGTCCTGTTGCATCAAGCGGGTTAGTGCGGTATCCGTAATTTTGGTGATGGTTTTACCCAATTTCGGGTTCAACTTCTGGATAAAATGGCGTACCAACAACGGAATATCTTCCCGGCGTTCCCGTAGTGGTGGTAATTGAATGGGTACAACCGCAATCCGGTAGTATAAATCTTCTCGAAATTCATTTTTTTCAATCAAGTCGATCAAATCCCGGTGAGTAGCGGCGATCAAGCGGATATCGACCGAGATGTCCCGGTTGCTGCCGATGCGTTGAAACGTACGATCTTGAATCACGCGCAAGACCTTCGCCTGTGTGGAAAGTGGCATATCGCCAATTTCATCAAGGAAAAGAGTCCCACCATTCGCCACCTCAAACTTCCCCGGTTTTGACTGAATCGCACCCGTGAATGCCCCTTTTTCATGCCCAAACAGCTCACTTTCCAGCAAATTTTCCGGCAACGCGGCACAATTGATCGCCACAAATGGCGCTGCTTTGCGCGGGCTGTTGTAGTGAATTGCCCGCGCGACCAACTCTTTACCCGTGCCGGTCTCACCCGTGATAAGCACGGTCACATTTTGCTCACTGATGACCTCCAATTGGCGATACAGTTGTTGCATCGGGCGGGATTTGCCGATAATCTGCCCAAATTGAAAGCGCTCTGAAAGCTGTTCACTCAGCAGGTCGATTTTAGAAACCAGTTTTTCGGTCAACCGCACATTTTCAATGGCAATCGCCGCTTGTTGGGCAAGTGCGGTGAGGACTAGCAGTTGATCTTTGGAAAAGTGCGGATTTTCGACCGTAGCATCCACATATAACACCCCTAAAGGGGGATCGGTAGGGGTAACAGATGGGGGGCTGAACTTCAACAAGGGTAAACAGATGATCATTCGCAACTCTAAATCGACAATACTGCGCGTTACCGGCAGGGTCTGGGTGGAGGTGTCATCCACCACCACCGGTTGAGCCGTTTCGTATGCTTGCCGTACAATGGTGCGGCTAATGGCAAACTCATCTCCATCTAACGCCTCTCGATTTAAGCCGCGTGCGGTTTGGAAGCGGAGGGTACCCTGTTCATCCGCCAGCATAATAAAGCCGCGTTCCGCACCGGAGAGCGAGATGACGGCATCCACCGTCCGGTCAATCAAGGTGGGTAAATCTCTAGCTTGATTCAGCGCCGCAATCTGATCCAGTAAGCCAACCGGTACATCCGTAGGGCGGGTGCTGTTCAGGTAGTACCGGGTTTGATGTGCTTTTGTCCGGTTTTTTAAGTGGTCAAATTGCCGTATCGCCTTTGTTAAGTAATGCTGCGCCTGTTCGTACTCTCCTTGTTGCCATGCCAGCAGTCCTGTCAACCGGTCAACTTCTGCCACCCAATACACGTGGGGAAAGTCCTGAAGATGTGCCTGAAGCCGCTCCAACACACCGGTGAGATGTTCCGCGGACCCTTGCACCAAATGGTACTGCATCACCCGCAAGCCACCCAAAATATGCAGTTCTGGATCGGGAATCGTGATCTCATCCAGGCGGGCAGCGGAAGGAGAAAGCCACAGCCGGATTAGCATTTCTTCCTTTGTTTGTTGGTGATCTGTCGCCAGTGCCAGTGCCTCCCGCAGGCAGGTGATAAACGGCTCAACGTCATGGCACTCAAAATGGACTAACCCCAACCAAAAGAAGGCATCGATCCGCGGAACCACGACTGCTTCAGTAGCGATAATAACCTGCTCAAAATAAGAACGGGCGACATCATATTGTCCCTGAAAATAGGCGATTTTACCTAAGCGCAAGATGCTATCAATCCAGTTTTTTATTTTTTTAGCGGTCTGAAATTGTTCCGCGGCATAAGCAATCACCTGCTGCGCTTCGGTCACCTCTCCCCGTGCCACCCCAACCCAACTGATATTACTAGAAGCAAGTAAAATCCAAATATGTTGTTTTTTCTGCTCGGCAATATCGCGTGTAATGCGATATTGTGCCACCGCGGCGGCAAATTGCCCTTTGCTGTAATAGACCGACCCCAAATTCAGCGCATTAAGCGCAATCAAGCGCTCCTTACCACTTTGCCGGGCATAGACGAGAGCTTGCTCAAACGATTCAATCGCCGGGTCATACTGGTAGCTGTTAAAATAGGTTGCCCCGATGTTACCCAACGCCACCGCCATCCCCACCGGATTATCTGATTGTTGGTGGTAGGAAAGTGCCTCCTCAAAATAACGACGCGCCGTCTGCCAATCCCCTTGGTCGAGGTACACCGTGCCCATATCGGAGATCGAATCTGCCACCAGTTTAAGCTCATTCATCTGTTTTGCTTGCTCATGTACCTGCCGGTAAATATCAATAGCCTCATCAAACTTTGCCGCTAACCGGTAAAGCCGGGCGATTTCTAACTGCAAATAAAATGCGTCCTGTTGGCGGTCTTCAAGGTGCTGAACCAATGCCAAGCCTTTTTGATTGTATTGAATCGCAAGGCTGTATAACCCCTGCCGGGTCGCCTGTTTAGAGAGTTTGGTCACATATTCGTAAGCTTTTTCGTAGTGTTGGGCGGCTTCAAAATGGAAAGCCAAATCCTCCCACGAGTCCCCATTTAGCGCTTCCAAAACGGCAGCCAGCCGGGCATGCCACGTCGCCACATCTGCCAAGTGGTGATAAAGTGCTTGTTGATATTCTATCCGGGCTAATTGGTAACCAAATTCAGACTCGGTCACCCAGTTATCCCGCAACAAATCGGTCAAAATGCCGTAAATTGCCGGTAAAGGACGCCCGGTAACATCCGCAATAACCTGCGCCGAAACCGGTTGGTGGGCTACGGCGAGCCAGTTTAGCACCTGCCGGTCATCTGCCGGTCGTTGTTCCAAGCGGGTGATAAATAAGGCTTCGACATCCAAACTACCTTCAAATTGTGCCAGTTCCGCATGATGTACGTGCCACTGCCCCTGCCGGTAAACCAACAACCGCTGGTCGATCAAGGTGTGAATCCACTCTTCCGCTTGACCGGGGTTACCCTGACTTTGCACCAGCACGGATTCCAGCAACCGGTTGGGGTCATCAATCCGTCCTAATACGAAATAGATTAAATCTTGTAAATCGGTACGGGCGAGCGGACGTAGTCGGATGTCCGCCGCCGTATGATTTTCTTCAGTATAAAAAATGGGGGTTTGGGTCTGTTCACACAGCTGGTCAAAAATCGCCATAGAGAGGGTATCCCAGCGATCCCGGTCATCTGCCAGCACGATCATTTGCAGTTCGCTAAGGGCATGTGCCAGATATGCCGCTACCTGATCGTAAAAAAGGTCCTCTGGAGTTTCCGCTGGGGCAATTCCGGCAAAATCCGGGTGGGTGGGCAGAATTTTGACCAATTGGGGGGCAACATCTTCCGCCGGATAGTGTTGCAGTACCGCCTGCACTAACGGTTGAAGCGTGATACCACCGGATTTGGGACTCACAACAAACACCGGAAATCCTTCCAATTGAAGCCTAAACTTGATCTCGCGCAGGAGACGGCTTTTACCAATCCCTTTTTTACCACCGATACTCAGCACGCCGGCGCGTTGGTCGCGGGCAAATTGAATCAGGCGGTCTTGTTCGGCACTCCGATTGACAAAATCACCTGTCTTGCAAAAAACGGGTGCGGTCATACCGCTTTCCGTGTGGTAAAGCACCGCTCGCACATCTTCTGCGGTTTGGTAGCGTTCGGCTGGATTTTTTTGAAGAAGCCGTTCAATGATGCGCCACAGGTCGGGGAAGTCCGTCAAGGGTTGGGGCGATTGGTAGAGATGTCCCTGAATACAATCGGAAATCGTCGCTATGGAAAATGGAAACTCCCCACTAATCAGTTGGTAGAGCATCACCCCGAGGGCGTACAAATCCGAGCGGGGGTCATTACGCACGCCGCGAATCCGCTCCGGGGACATATATGCCAAGGTGCCCGCCAATCCGCTTGTGCGCAGCACTTCAAAATCCGTAGATAAGCCAAAATCCATCAATTTAAAGATGCGCTCCCGGCTCATCAGTATATTTTCAGGCTTAATATCGCCATGCACAATGCGCCGCAAGTGTACCACCGCCAAACCCTGACAAACCTGATCGCCAAGATTGCGGACAGACGCTTCCTGCCCCACAAATGCCGCTGGGGTTAATGCTCCTTCTGGCAGCAATTCCATCGTGAAATAAGCAATGCCCTCATCCGTCATACCAAAATCATGCACCTTCAGGATGTTGGGATGATCAAGGCGGGTTAAAATGGAAAATTCACGGCGAAAACGTTCGGAAAACTGCCGTTGAGCCAATTGTTTTAATGCTACGTGTCGCTCGGCTTGAGTATCCCACGCGGCGAAAACAGTCCCGCTACTCCCTTCACCGAGGCGTTGGTCTAAGATATACCGGTGATCAAATAAGCGATCCATGTTATAAACCCATGACTATGTCATAAATAAAAAACATAATGATAACCTCTTTTATTGAAAGTAAGTTACTTAAAATAATATATACAAAAAATGTCAATAAAAAACAACATAATTGACGTCCGTAAGGAACTACCAAAAAGAAAAAACAACCGTAAGAACTTGATAATAAATAACTTAATACATATAAAACGGAAATGGTACGTCATCTGCAAATTGGAACGTTTCAGATAACTCATTCTCTAGCGAACATCTGGCTTCAATTATCCCACATGTCGTTGCTAGAGTATCCTGATCCATTCTTTTTTATAAGGAGGTTGCTTCATGAACCGCATGATTTCTTTATCCCTTTTTGTGTTGATTTTCGTTATGGCAACGAGTACGTTTGCCAGTACCGTGACCGGCATTGTCACAGATGCCGAATCCGGTGACGCCTTAGCAGGTGTTTTTATGGCACTCCATGCCCGCCATCACCATCCGATGAATACCGTCACCGATGAAAATGGAGTGTACACCTTTGAGAACGTCGAAGCCGATACCTACATCCTCACGGCAGGGCTGGCGAACTATGAGCGCTTTGAAACCGAAGTTGTCGTGGGTGACGGCGAAACCGTAGAAGTCAACATCGCACTCGTTCCGTTGGATATACCCGAGGGGGCGGTCATAGGAACGGTCGTAGATAGCGAAAGCGGCGAAGCTATCGCCGGCGCGATGGTCTCATTACGAGTACACCGCTACTATCATCATGTCCGCACGGATGAAACCGGAGCGTTTCAATTCAATCATGTCCCAGCCGGGGAAGCTGAATTAGAAGCATATGCCTTTGGATATGAGGAGTACGAAACGGAATTTGAAATAGGAGAAGATGAAACCATCGAAATGACCGTTGAAATGACCGCATTGAATATCGAATCCGGTAACGTGATGGGCACGGTGCTGGATGCCGAATCCGGCGAACCAGTGGTGGATGCTCGGGTGGTGCTCCACGGCGAACGGGGACGTCACCCGCATAGTTTTTTCGCCCTAACCGATGAAACCGGCGCGTTTGCCTTTGAAAATATTCCGGCGGGCTTGTATGAACTAAGTGTTCGTGTGTTTGGTTACGAACGATACGATCAAGAGTTGGAGGTTGTCGCTGACGAAACAGTGAATATCACTGTCGAACTCGTACCTTTCCAAGAACCGACCTTCGGGGCACTTACCGTAACGGTAGTGGACGCGGAAACCCAAGAACCCGTCTCCCGGGCACGGGTGTCGCTCATCCGCACAGAGCGTCCGGGCTTCCACAGCCACCGGTTCACCGATGAGGCAGGTTTAGCCGAATTTAACCGCGTCCCAACGGGGGATTACTATCTGCGCGTCCATGCCCGCGGTTATGACACCGCAGAAGCCGAAGTGACCATCATGGAAGCAGAAACCACAGAATTAACCCTTGAAATCACACCAACCGCCCCACCGGCATACGGTAGTGTCTCGGGATTCGTCACCGATGAAGAAAGTGGCGAAGCCATTGCTGGCGCCCGCGTGGTACTCCGCCGGGAAGGGTTCCCCGGACATCACGGGCGGCGAATGTATGTGACGCGCACTGCCGAAGATGGGAGCTTTATGTTTGATGAGGTCTTAACCGGTAATTATCGCATCTGGGCTTCCATGTTTGGCTACGAACGGGTGGATTATGTGGAAATCGAAGTCCTTGAAGGTGAAAATACCACGGTGGACTTCGCCCTCACCCCCCTTGCCCCACCCGCGTTTGGTACGGTCACCGGTACGGTCTTCGATGCGGAAACCGGTTTACCGCTAGCGGGTGCACATGTGCGTGCCGTTGCTGCCGGACATCATGGCCGCCCCATTTTCACCCTCACAGATTCACTGGGAATGTACACCTTAGATGTGCCGGTGGGCGTACACGATTTCCGCGCCGGACGATTCGGTTATCTCCCCGAAGTTGTTGAAGATGTGGAAATCATGGAAAATGAAACCATTACCCTGGATTTCATCCTGACACCGTCCGATTCTGTTGAAATTTTCGGCGGGTTCTCCGTTCATATTCCGGATCAATCGTCACTGGGCGTTCAATTTATCGATCAAACCGACGGGCTGGTGACCGATTGGCTCTGGTCATTTGGTGATGGTACCACCAGTCACGAAGCCAACCCGGACCACATCTACACCGAGGAAGGCGTTTACACGGTAACGCTGGAAGTCTGGAGCAATGATAGCTGGGATTTGGTCATGGAAGAAGACATCGTGGTGGTTCAATTCTCGACCAGTGCCAAACCCGAACAGACGGGTATCGCCGTACCGCAAGCGACCCGCTTGACGAACTATCCGAATCCGTTCAACCCTAAGACAACAATTGCCTATGAACTCCCACAGACCAGCTCCGTGAATCTATCGATTTATGATATTACCGGACGGTTAATTTGGCAAGCCTTAAACGAATCGCAAGAAGCGGGGTCTTATACCATCGAGTGGAACGGAGTCGATCAAAATGGGCATCCGGTACAAAGTGGAGTGTATCTATACCGCTTGACAACAGATAGCGGAAGCCTGACGAATAGTATGGTCTTGCTCAAATAAGGACAAATCGACCCCCCCTCCCTAAAACAGACGACCGGCATTACGTTAGCGTAGTGCCGGGCGTCCTGTTTCATTGAAATGAGGTGAGTTGGCATGAAGTGG
Source organism: Gemmatimonadota bacterium (assembly GCA_003697105.1). Lineage (GTDB taxonomy): Bacteria > 4572-55 > 4572-55 > J002 > J002 > J002. The sequence goes on from RFFQ01000166.1 coordinate 17,678, forward strand.
AATCACATATTGTTGGTTATGATGAGCTTTCTGTTGGGTTTGGGGCTAATAAACTCTAGCCGCGCTCAAATGGGGAGTGTTTCCGGGCACGTTATAGATGAAAATAGCGGAGAGCCTATCTCCCGAGCCCGGGTGTATGTGATTGTGGACCGGCATTTCCGCTGGGCATACACCAATCCGGATGGGTTCTATCAAGTTTACGGACTACCGCCCACCGCCGGTGCCAAAGCGTATGTCAGTATGGAGGCACGCCACGGATTTGAAATTGTCGAATGGTACGACAATAAACCCTCCTTTGAAACAGCGGATTTCATCACCATTCAGCCGGGACAGACCACAGAAAATATCGATTTTGAAATTGCGTTGCCCCAATTTGGCGCAATTCGCGGGCGGGTCTTTGATGCGGAAACAGAGGATCCTCTCCGCGCGGAAATCATTATTTTTCAAGCGGAACACCCGGATCGCCCATTATTCCACATCATGCCAGACCCCCATACCGGCACATACGCGACCTATCTTCCGCCCGGTAGTTATATCCTATTTGCTCGCAGCCACCACCGGGAGAACCCCTATTTTCCCGAATATTATCAAGATAAACCGACGTTTTTACTGGCGGATGTACTCGAAGTAACCGCAAATGACACCTTATTTGATATTGATTTTGCGCTCGACCCCGTAACACCCCCCTTGCACACCATCAGCGGGCAGGTGCTAAATGACGAAGATTCACCGTTCAACCAAGCAATGGTCACAGCGGTTTCAATGGAAGCGATCTCGTCATCCGAAGAATGGGACCGCGTGGTATTACCCGGTAAAAGGGATACCCCCGAAATCCATCACTTCCCCCGGGAAGGCTGGAGCACCACCCTCACCGACGAAAATGGAAATTACACCCTCGATATTTATACAGAAGATGAATATTTCATCATGGCACTTCCCCCAGAAGCGCCGGTACTTCTTGCCGGAAATACCCCCAACTGGCTCCTCTCCGATCCGCTCTATGTCAATCAGGATTTAGAGAATATCGATTTTTCAATTGCGATTTTGGATACGGCTCAGGAAACCACCGGGATTCAAGGACGCGTGGTGCGAAATGACGGCGAACCCCTCCGCGGCGTGCGGGTGTATGCCCTGAATCCAGAAAACGAGGAAATTGTGACCTTTACCCTAACAAACCCCCTCGGCTATTATCGTTTGCGTGGTTTAGAGCCGGATACAAATTACCAAATCATTGCCAACCGCCTCGGTTATGATCATGCCGAGTACCCGGAAATTGTTACGACCGGTGCCGTCTATGAAATGATCACCAACATCGACTTTGAACTCACGCGGATCACGGCATCTTCAACACCACCGCCGCGGATCACCCTTAGCATTCCTCAAAATGTCGCGCTGTACCCCAACTACCCGAACCCGTTTAATCCAGCCACCACCATACCGTATCAAATCCAGACCCCACAAGATGTGACCGTTTCCATCTATGATAGCGCCGGCAGATTGATCCGGTACTGGGAGTATCCCCAGCATCCAGCCGGATCATTCCACATTGAATGGGATGGAACCAACCAGCAACAGGTGCCGCAAAGCAGTGGAATTTACATCTACCGCTTGACGGCCAACCAGAAGATTCACGAGCGAACAATGGTCTTACTCAAGTAGCAATATAAATAAATACACACAAATGGATATAAACCTCTTTTCCATGGAGGATATAAGCCAGACAAAACACAAAAAATGCCGCCTCTAAAAGTAGTTAGGTGCGACGCACTTTGAAAGTGCGTCGCACCTGTTCAGCCAAGGGCACAGATTCAAAAAATATGTATGAATAATTCAGGTTAGTTTTGCATTAAAGCGACTTCCACCACGCACTGGGGGGCGTTTCCAAACACGCTTGCGCAACTTCCTTAGAAATCGGGTGCTTCAGTTTTGCCAGACTACTGTTGATAAAATCATCGGTATCGGCATAGCCCACTGCCCGGTATTCAATCGCCTGAATCAAACATTCTAGTACATCGGCATCGGTCGCCAACTCATGCTCAGGGGAGGTGTCTGCCTCATCAATCCGGTATTCCAACGCCTGCAATTGACCCGCGATAACGGGAGGCAATAACCGCAGTTGATCCCGGTAGGCATCTTTTTCGGCGGCTTTTTGGTCAACGTAGCGTTTGGTTACGGCATGAGCATCGTTGATTCGTGCCTCGGAGACATCATGAAAGAGACAGATAGTCATCGTTTTGTACGGGTCCGCACCGGCAAGTTGCGCCAAAAGATAGCCCAACACTGCCGTCCGATGAGAATGCTCGCTAACACTCTCCGGGTCTTTGACGCCCACGCACCACCAACCCGACCGTTTGACACGTTTCAATTGACCCACTTCATACAAAAATTTAGCAATATCGTGCATCTCACCCTTTCCATCAAAATGTTGAGCCAAAGCCGATGGATTTTTCACTGACATCCTGAAATGCCGGCGCTTTTTCACCTTCCGCGTAGCGGAAAAAGATAAAATTCTTGCCCGCTTCCATCTGTTTTTCCAAGTCAACAAAGGGGATCATCGCGCCAAACACCTCTGTGAAAAAGGTCAAATCCTGCGCTACGGAAATCGCATAATACTGCCCATCGGCAACCCCATCCGGCGCATCCTGAAACATCGTTTGCTGATATTCCCCTTGTAGAATCAGATACGGACCAAATGCCAATTCATACCGCGCACCGAAATCAAAACGGGCAAAGGTCGAATTACCTTCTGAATCTTCACCTTCGGGTTGGTAGCCCACATGAACCGTCAGCGGCATCGCTAACCGGGCATACCCCTTTTTTTGGTGCCATTTGAACATGGGATAATTGGTGAAAGGAATCTCAAATACACCTTGAAACCGAAAACTCTGGTTGACCCCATAGAGCAGATTATCCTCCATCGGATTATACCGCGTTTCAAATTGGTAACCCACCGCAACTTCACTGCGATAAATCAACCCTCCCACAAAATAATACGGATGCACCACCAGATTGATGGCGGTTTGCGAGCCATTCCGCATGGAATCCCGGCTGGCAATTGTCCCTATGGAGTTTCCATCTAGGGAAATGGCATGAAGCCAAAGACCGTTGCGCGGGGTCATCCAGTTGCGCCGGAGCAGATGGAACCGAATATCATGATCAAAGGCATACTTGACATCATCCTCTACAATGCGGTGTACATTAAAATCAAACGTTTTGTCCTCACCCACATTCCACCGGTTTGATGGAGGCGGCGTAACGACCACCGCACCCCGGTGCAAAAAATCAAGTGTTAAATTCTCCGGATCGTCTTGCCAATCCACTTCCAACTTCACCTGATCCGCATTGCCCGGCACCCAATGGATAGTCAAGATTTCGACCGGTTTACCATCCGCAAGTAACTGCCAATTTTCCCGCCTCCGGATCGAGTCCGTCACCGCTTTAATTAGCGTTTCATTACCGCTATCTTCCAGATCATATAAAAATTCGTCCCGGTCATAGAGCGTTGCGGTGAGGCTATGCCGTTTTATGGTTTTGATTTTATGTCCCTGTTCATCAAAAACGGGCGTTACCGTTTCCGCCCATTCCGCGGCTTGCAACCGGAGGAGTTCAGCGTAGCCGGTATTGACGCATCCCCAGCACAACACCCCGATTAAACTGAAAACCAACATCTTGTACATGATCCCTCCTTATGCAGAAAAAACGATCCGCCGAAACCAGCGTTTATCAAGGTCGGTGAACGTCATCTGTTCATCGATTTCCGGCTCTTTTTGATCCACTTGCCAACCGTAAGGGTCACTTGTACAAACTTGCGTAGCTGCCATCAAAAGCCGCTCTGGAAAAGTTTCCAGCATGGCATCCGGTACCACCTTAACCACCCGCTCCTGTTTTATACCATCCCATGTTACCGCGGCACCAATGCCTGTCCGTTGTAGTGCATCGCACAACGCTTTTCGCCGGTTTTCAGTGTTATATTCCAGTGGCATATCATCGCCCTCCCAATTTAAAAGTAGCGTATCAAGCTGATTTTATTTAGCATATCAGAAAGAGAAAGACCTGTCAATTAAATTTTAAGCTTGACACCAATATAAATAGGTTGTATGTTATTTAGGTAATTTGATACCTAAATAACTTTACTTTAAAAGGAGTACAAGATGTTCAATCATCACGGCGAACCGATCCGGGTTCAACGCGTTCAAACCGGAGTGCGGATGGAAAAAACGATGCTGAAAGTCCTTAAAGGATTGGCGGAATACTTTGAGATCAGCTTAGGCGATTTGCTGGAAGGCATTGTGCTACATGCGTTTGAAGGAAAAGCGCCTTTCGGGGAAGAAACCCGGCAAAAAATTGAGGAACTCAAGCGAATTTACGGCATGGAGTTTGACGCCTCTGCCAGCCACCGTTTTATTGAAGATGATCCGGAAACCGGCGAATAGTACATTACCCCTCACAAATACACGTAAAAAACCCGTCAGACTGGGAAACGTCTGACGGGTTGGGGGGAAGAAAGCTAAGAGACGTGCTGTTTATTTCACCAGCGTCATCATTCGGGTTTGCGTCTCTTTTTGGGAAGTCATCACATACAGGTAAACACCGCTATTCACGGCTTGACCCCGTGCATCCGTACCGTTCCACCGGATGGTATAAGCACCCGCCGGACGGAATTCATCCACCAAGGTGGTGACGAGCCGCCCCTGTAGATCATATATCTGCAAAGAAACATGACCCGCCGTAGCCAGATCAAAATCAATCGCGGTGGCGGGGTTGAACGGGTTGGGGTAATTCTGGGAAAGTACCACTGAGCCCGGTACTGCCGGTTCATTGGTCGGAACTAATTCCGGGTTGGTCATGATTTCCGCGTGGGAACTTCGACCCGCCATTGAAGCCGCTCCGGCAACTGTTGAGGCAATAATGCGCACCTCATCAATGTAAATATGATCCGCATTTCCACTGGCATCGCATTGAAACCGGAACTGGGCATTTGACGGAAAGACATAACTCCCCGCATCGATTGTTACGGTAGCCGTATAGAAGGTATTGTTATTAAAATCCGTGCCTCGGGCATAGCTGGCAACCGTTTGCCAAGCGGAGCCGTCGTAGTAGCGCACCCAAAAATCCTCGTTATTTTCCATGCTGTAGGCATAAAACGCAAATTCAATATCCAGTTGATCGTAAGCCGAGACATCAACGTAGCCCGAGGTCATTGCGGATGCCGTACCCGAGTTATCCCGAAGCCGGATAGAATAGCTACCCCCATAGGAGCGTGAACCCGAATAACGGGCACAATCGCCACCCCCATCACTCCAGCCATCCCAGCCACTTTCAAAATCGGCATAGAGCAGTTCCACGGATGCCGGCGCCAGCGTATGCGGGTCACCGTTGCCACTCAAAACCGACCAATCGATGTAGGTGTCCGTATCCGTGTTCGGGTCGGTGCGGACAATCGACGAGCCTTGCGGTGCATTCGGCAGGCTGGTACTGCCCCACCCGGACGGCAGACCTGCCCCAGCACCACCTTCCCAAGCAACGGCATCAACCATCGCAGACCCGTTCTGTAAGATTAGAGCTTCGCCGCTATTATTGAGTGCGGGAATCGATCCATATAGATCGGCATCCGCACCGTAAAGGGCGGTAAATCCTGCGGGATCGGCGGCAATTGTCAAAAAGGATGCGCTGTCAAGATGTGTTCCGGGCGGGATCGTGTACGTTGAACCGGCACCGTTGTTATCGGTGATCGTCCAGCCACTCAGATCGACCGTCGATCCGGTGGGATTGTACAACTCGATCCACTCTTCAATTGATTCTGTACCCGGCGTATCGTAAAAAATTTCGCTGAAAACCACGCTAGCCACCACGGGGTCACTGATCGTTGCGGTGGTTTGGTCCATGCCGGTAGCGCCGTCATCATCCGTCACGGTCAAGTGGATCGCATACGTTCCGGCAGTTTGGTAGGTATGCGAGGGATTCGCCACGGTGCTGGTCGTACCATCGCCAAAATCCCACAAATAGCTGACAATCGAGCCGTCCGAATCGCTTGAGCCAGCACTGCTGAAGGAGATCGCCTGTCCGGTCAAACCGGAGTAGGTTCCGTTGGCATTAGCAGTGGGAGCGGCATTCGGATTTTCAATAGTTGCCGTGGTTTGATCCATGCCGGTAGCGCTGTCATCATCCGTCACGGTCAAGTGGATCGCATACGTTCCGGCAGTTTGGTAGGTATGTGAGGGATTCGCCGCAGAGCTGGTCGTACCATCGCCAAAATCCCACAAATAGCTGACAATCGAGCCATCCGAATCGCTTGAGCCGGCACTACTGAAGGAGATCGCCTGTCCGGTCAAACCGGAATATGTGCCGTTGGCATGGGCGATTGGGGCAACATTGCCCGGTGTGGTGGCTTGGGTTTGCGGATTCCCGTTTCCGGTCGCAACCGACCAATCCGCGTACGTATCGGTATCGGCATTCACATCCATGCGGAAAATCGTTTCGCCCGTGGCGCAGACCGGTTGGGTGGTACTACCCCAGCCGCTGGGGACGCCGGCACTGGCACCACCTTCCCACGCCACGGCATCCACAGGTTGTGCCGCTTCATTTTGCAGAATCAGCGCATCACCACCATTATTCAGTGCCGGAATCGACCCGTACACATCGGCATCGTACCCGTACATCGCGAAAAACCCCGTTTGTACCGCCGCCACCGTTAAATAGCTATTGGGGGCAATCGTCGTTCCGGCAGAGAAGGTATAGCTCGTTCCTGTACCGTTGTTGTCAATGATCGTCCAGCCCCCCAAATCGATGGTACTGGAGCCGCCGTTGTATAGCTCGATCCACTCCTCGTCGCTGTCCGTACCCGGTGTATCATACAGAATTTCGCTAAAAATGACGCCGGTGGAACCGCTTCCGCCGCTGGTGATGGTCGCCGTCGTTTGATCCGTGCCGGTCGCACCCAAATTATCTGTGACCGTCAGGGTGACGGTGTACGTCCCTGTTGAGCTGTAACTATACACTGGATTCATGGTGGTACTGGTCGCACCATCACCAAAATCCCAGAGATAACTAACAATCGAGCCATCAGCATCACTGGAGCCGGCACTGCTAAAGCTGATAGTTTGGCTAATTGTTCCGGTATAGGCGCCGTTGGCATTTGCCACCGGAGGTGTATTGCTGGCGCCGCCGATACTGACAAAATCGGCATAAACCGGCAGGTGATCGGAGGCATAATGTAACGCATCCGCCACATTTGCCGGTACAGACGAATTATTCCCATCATTCACGGCAAGATTAAAATGATTGCCATCATTACCCACAACCGTATAGGAACCGCTGATGTAATCAATCCCCGCACCATCATTTACGCCATAATTGGCAAAGATCATATCAAACCGGTCATCAATACCCCCCGTAGCGCCGCCGCCGAACTGGGTTGTGCGTGGGCTTTGGGTATGGATGCTGGCAAAAGCGGCATTATCGTGCCAGTTTCCGACCATATTTGCGGGGATCAAGTCTTCGGAACGCCCGTTACCGGTGGCGATAAACCGCTGGTATGCCGGTTCACCGGCATCATAAATGTTCATGTCTCCAACGATAACCCACTCCGTACCAGCCGGCAAACTTGCCAGATGATTCCGCAGTTCTGTCACTTCCCGGTCTCGTTGGGCTTCATTGGCACTGCCGGTACTGGCTTTGAGATGGCAACTATAAAATCGAACCTCGTTCCCGTTGATGGTGGCGACATATTCGGAAATATTACGGAGTTCTGTCGGTATTTGTGCTTGAGAGACAAAGGAAACCGTAGAAGTGCGATAAAAAAACATGTGGTCTGTATCCGGACCATCATTGAAGGTCGCCCGGGCATACCCGGGACCTAGGGCATTCAAAATCAGGTCTGCACCGCCAGCATCCACCATTTCCTGCATCAATAAGACATCCGGGTTGACATGGTTCAACACCGTCTGGAAATAGGTTTGGCGGTCACTATCCGCCGTATCCAGTTTTAGCCCATTGTAGGTCATTACCCGGAACGTGACATCCGCCAGAACGGCGGAAGAACAGACAAAAAACACCAACACCAACAGCATGACTACACGTGAGAAACGCATAACAAACTCCTATGAGTTGAGTATGAGAAGAAATGGTATTTTGTGTTTGATGATAAATGGCACAAAGCGGGCTGTCCCCGGAAAGTATGCCCCGCAAACGTTATAAACGCTGACTCTCCGTGGTGACAGCAAATTTACGGTTTGCCGGTGGAGGCTCCCCCGACCCTATTACGGGGGATTACACAGAGGAAAGAGATAACCCAGAGGGTTAAAAGATCAACTTACGCCGGTATTAATACCCGTGAATGTTAGGATTGAATTAAGAAAACCGGCAAAAACAAAAACATAGCGGCTTGATTCTATCCGGGCAATATGCAAAGTTCATGTCAGGGGTACGATATAAACATAACTAATTGATATTATTTAAGTTAAACTACCATAACTAGAACACCGGTAAACGCAAAACTGATAAAGATACTTACGCTTGCAACGCCATAAGAACCGGAAAAATGGAAAGAAGCGTGATAGACACACGCCGGAAAGCGCTGTTAAAAATGATTACACTGACACCACCAAAATGTGGATACAAAAAAACAGCGGCGAGCCTTTGAAAGACTCGCCGCCAGACACGTTCCCTAACAATTCAACCTGACCCTTACTTCAAAAAGTCTCGCACCGCCTGATTAAACGCATCTGCCTGCTCATATTGAGCAAAGTGACCGCAATCCGCCAGCAAAACCAGGGTGCTATTGGGGATTTTTTGCGCCCCGATATTGGCAATATCGGCGGTACGCCCACCATGCAAGTACGGGTTGGGGATGAGTTGATCATTTTGTCCAAACACGATTAGCGTAGGCGGCTGCAGGGCATCCAACACATCCAACACCGGTTGGTCAACCATGCCGGTCACACATTTGCGGATGGTGTAGCAGTAGGCATCAAAATCGTGGGCATGACGTAGAGCAATGCGGTCGGTCACCATGAATTCCGCATCTGGGGGCATATTGTAAAAATTATGCACCAGATTGGCGCGAATCTGCTGAACCGGAGTTAATTTCACGCCACGGGCGGTAATATTTTCCCGAAACCACTCTTTTTCCCCTTCAGAAAAGGCTTCAAATCCCGCTGGGGCAACTAAAATGAGCCGTTCCACCTGTTCAGGATATTTAAGTGCCATAATCATGGCAATCTGCCCCCCCATGGAGTGCCCCGCCAGAATGGCGGAATCAATCTTTAACTCCGCCATAAACTTCACGAGAATATCCGCATACCATTCCATCGTAATTGGATACGCCCCCTTGCTGGACTTACCATAACCGGGCAAATCCACTGCAATACAGCGATAATCCGAGCGTAAGGCTTGGATATTTTTGTGCCAGGCGGGAAGATAGCTTCCCAAACCATGAACAAAAAGGATCGTCTCACTGCCGCTACCTTCATCCACATAGGCGATGCGAATATCCGTCTCGATATCCGCATACTGAACCGCAAAAGGATATTGCAGGTCGGCAAACTCCATCTTCAAGGGAACATTCTTATAAGGGGTACAGCCCGTTAATGCAATGCTAAACCACATTAGCAATCCGATTGGTAACATGTTGATTTTCATGGGATTCGTCCTTTATTATGACGCACGTCATCTTAATAGGTCGAATGATATTTGACCATCCGCCATTGATAATATCCGGTTAAATCCTTGACATTAAAATGCCCGTATGGGGCACTGTAAAACACCTTTTCACCATCTTGTCCGGGAATTTGGGAGGTATAATCACCGTACACCACGCCGCCATACCCAATAACTTCATCCACAGTTGACCAGATGGTGTACACATAATCACCCTCATAACCACTGGTGGCATTGATATCCTCCAAAATATCAGAAACGCCATAGGGACCCATCCCCCACCACAAATAGCCCGGATAAAGTCCGTTGGTATTCGCACACGTGGGGGTGGAACCACCGCTGAGATAGCAGGAGACCAATCCTAAATTGGCGCCGGCAATACCGACAAACGTATCCACAAAGGTCAGCGGACTTCCCAGATTGTAATATCCACCATCCAATAGGTCATACCCACTGCCCCCTTTAATCGCTTTGCGAGCAAGGGTCACCCCCATCGAATGGGTGATCACATCGACATGATCGGCACCGGTGTATTCTTTCACCGCCAGAATAAATGCTCGGACGAAGGTCAGATATTCCCGCGAGTGGTATTGATATGCAGATAATGCCGCATTCGCCGGTCCCCACGTGGTGCCGTACAGCTCGGCGGAAGTGTACCCTTGGCTCTGAAAATAGTCCACGGATTCCGTCCAGCCCGTTTGCCCGAAAACATCACCGAGTGCTTTATCGGAGTTCCCGTGAATAAAGATAACCGGTTGGTTGGTCACCGGATCGGAGGCAGTCAATTTACCCCCAAAACTCCCCCCGTCCAGATCGGTCCGGGCAAAATCAAACTCGCCATAACCATTTGCACTCAACCAGTTCTGAAAGTGGGGTGTTAGCCCCTCGGCAATTGCCGTTTGGGGAGAATCTGTTTTGACCGGTGGCAGGTCTGTTATTGCCGGTTCGTTGCCGGCGGGCACATCCAGAATTCCATCCGAACCACAATTTGCCAGTGCCAAGGATGTGAGGATCACACCGATTAGCATCCAGTAAAACCGAGCCTTCATAATAAACGCCTCCCATAAATTAAGGTTAAGGTTTAGAACATCAACCACTTAAATACCGAAAACAGCGCCCACGCATTGTCCGGCTTTTCCGTTTGATTGCCATTGGTCAGTGCGCTATCGTAAAAATCACCGAGCGCAAGATACGCCCCGTACAGTTCCCAATCCATAAAGATTTTGAACTGATAGCCGACGCTACCATTGACTTCCAAACCGATCAAGCGACCGCCATTTTCCGGCTCCACGGTACTGAGGGCAAGCGCCGTCCCCGCTTTTGCCGAAAATTTGTTGGGAATTATATCTTTACTAAAATTGAGCGTACCCGCTATCAAGCCGTAACCCAAATTGGAGAGGTCACTGACTGCCGACACATAGCGGTTGACAACATTTCCGTGTGGAAAAAGGAGATAAGCGCCACTGCTGATAACCAGTGCGCCGGGAGATGTCCATGTATTGCCGGTGATCACGCCACTATACAGATCATCATCGAGGGCGTCATCATCCCCGGAGGTAAACAGGATGTCCAGCGTTACGGCGTCTTTAGCCGTTTGCCCGTACTTGTAGCCAGCTCTTAGGTTTGCCGCCATTCCAAAAATATCGGTTGAAGTACGCCAGCCATCTTCATCATGTTGTTGAACATACCCCAAGTTGGCGATGGCATAGCCATTTAAGGCAAACCGGCCAAGTGTAAATTCGGGATTCTGGTTGAAAAACGTACCCAACCAGAAAATATCCGCCCGATAGGGGTCGCTCCCCAACGGGAAACGAAAAACGCCATTATACGCCGTTAAAGCACTGGTTAAACCTTGGTTAAAAATCGAAACGCCACCCTCGCCATTCGACCGGTCATGAACATACCAGAAGGAGACGCCTTGCCGCCATGTTTTGGTCAGGTCACGCTCATACATTGCTTCCCACAGGGCGACATCATCCCGTTCTTGGATGTTATTTTCATATAATTGATAGTAACCCAGTTTCAAGCGGGCAAAATCCTGATCATGCCGTACGGAGATGCCCACCGCATCACTTCCCCAAAAATGGAGACGATAACCGGTGTACGTCATGGTACTAAAAAAGGTACGGTACGGGTTGTAAGGCGTGTCATAGAGCCGCTGCAACCCTAAATTGATTGCCCAACCGGGACGTGGGATCAGTTCGACCTCAATATTTTGTGTTTGGATGTTGGTCTGGTCACCTCCGAAGCCACCCCCAAAATTACCCCCAGCGCCATAATTTTGATCGCCCCACGTCCAATCCACTTCAAACGAGGCTCGCAATAACGCTTTGCCATTAAAAATCTTGGGCTGGTAGATGAGGAAAGGCAGTAAACGTTGTTCAAAATAGCTGGTGGCAGGACCATTGGTGCTGGTGTAATTACCGCCAAACAATCGACCGACCGTCTGCCCTTTGAAGACATCCGTTGTGGAGGAAATATTATCGGCAACACCTTTGGTGATAAAATAGGCTAAAAATTGGAACTCGCGCGGGGTTTCTTCCGGCAACCGTTCTTTTTCCGCCGTATCCCAATCATTTGCCACCAGTGGCGAGGTGAACATCAACAACATCAGTCCGATAATGGTGATTCTCATGGTTTGACCCTTTCATAAAGAAAGGGACTTACCCTGTGTTTAAGAAACAAGGTAAGTCCGAGTTACCACATCAAAATTAGTCATCTGCCCGCACATAGTGTTGCACATTGGTTGTACCCAAAGCACCGCCGTTTGTGCTTCCAAAACCAGCTTCCGCCGTAGGAGCCGTGTTGTTGGTGCCAGAGGTTTGAACCACTTCATACGTCATACGGTGCGGGTTAACATTTGTGTTAATTTCATAGATACCGGAAACATCCGCAGAATACGGGGCAGATTGCACAATGGCGATATTGCGAATACCCTCAACACTGCTTTCGGTGGTCACGTAGGTTCCATATAGCGCACTTTCCGTCCCATCGCCATTAACTTGACGGACACTGTACGTACCATCTTCATTGAAATAGGCGTAGATGGAATCAACACCGCCCACCGCCGCGAAGAGCGTATTGAGCAATGGGGCAACATCATCTCCGGCAGAAATCCATGTGCCCACAATCAACTGTGCCGGATCGGTCGTACTACCCCCGTCACCATCGTCATCATCACTACACCCGGCAACAAACAGCGAAAACGCAAGCAACAGCGCTGTCATCGCATAAAAAACAGACGTTTTAGACATCTTGAAACTCCTTTCTTCCCCGCAGGGAACAATCTGTGAAAAAGTGAAATAAATAGTTATGCCAAATTCCTCAACGCATTCCGGTTGATTTTACCGGTATCGTTGAGCGGAATGGCATCAATAAACCGCACTTGTTTTGGAATTTTATATTTAGCTAAATTGCCCTGACAATAGCGAATAACATCCTCTTCCGTGAGGGTTGCCCCGGCGTTGAGGACGACATACGCTCGCCCGACTTCACCCCACTTCGCATCCGGAACACCGATAATGGCGACATCGGCAATGGCATCGTGGGTTAACAAAAACTTCTCAATTTCCGCCGGATAGACATTTTCCCCTCCGGAGATGTACATATTTTTCTTTCGATCCACGACATAGATGTAACCTTCAGCATCTCGCCGCACCAGATCGCCGGTCTGGAACCAACCGTCCTTGAGAGCCTCTTGGGTGGCAGTTTCATTTTTCCAATATCCGGGAGTGATGGAGGGACCCGCCAGCACTAACTGCCCCACTTCGTCCACATCGACATCATTGCCATAGTCATCGACAATGCGGGCTTCGATGTAAAAATTCGGTTTGCCGATAGAACCCATTTTGCGCACCGCATCATCTTGGTGCAAACTGGTGACACTGGGACCACATTCCGTCATCCCGTAGCCTTGCCGCACCGGCACCCCTTTCTGGTGCCAAATGTGGATCAGTTCTAGGGGCATCGGTTCCCCACCGACCACAAAAAAGCGCAAGGTGGATAAATCTACCGCTGAAAACGAATCCGCCGTTGCCATCATTTGGAGCATCGTTGGTACGGCGACAAACATCGTGGCTTTCTCGGTTTCGAGTAAATTCAGCAACATCTCAGGGTCAAACTTCCGGGTGATACTCACATACGCTCCGTGATGAAAAAAGGGAGTCGGAATCACATTCCACCCGCCGGTATGAAAAAGCGGCATACACGAAACCGAGCGGTCATCCGACGTGATATTAAGCCGCATGGCGGTGTTAATGCTGTTCCAAAAGAGCATCTTGTGGGTGTACATCGCGCCCTTCGGCAAACCCGTCGTGCCAGAAGTATAAAGAATAAAAATCGGGTCATCCTCTTGGATGTCTTGCGATTCCTTAAATTTAGTGGTTTCGTTACGATAAGCATAGCCATATTCGCCCATCTGCGCCATATCCCACACGTGCGCGATATTTTTAGCATACGTACAGTCCCATAACCTGTTTTTGAAGCTCTCCTGCACCGCTAAAAATGAGGGCTGGCAATCTTGCAACTGGAAGTCCAACTCTCGCGAGGCAAGCCGGAAATTGAGCGGAACGAGGATCAAGCCGGTTTTCTGCGCCGCAAAAAAAAGGAAAAAATGTTCCAATGAATTTTCGGCAAGAATGGCAATCCGGTCTCCCCGCTTCAATCCCATCTCGGCGGTGAACAAATTGGCAAATCGATTGGCAACCGTGTTCAATTCCTGATATGTCAGCGTTCGTCCACTTTCTACTTCTTGAACAGCGATTTTTTTCGGGGAATATTGCACCCACTTGCCCAGCCAATCATAGCGGATCATTTTGGTACCTCTGATTTCGATGGAAAAAGAAGAAGCATCAACCCCCCCACCACCACGGAGCTTAAAATCGCGATGGCAGCAGCAATCCCAGGATTTCGGACGGCGATCATCTCACCATTCTGCCACATATAACCGGTGATTCCCGGAAATTTACCGACATAATAGATGTAAAAATGAACCACCACTGCCGTTACAGAGGCGGAAACCGGCACCCGCGTCGGAATCTGTTTTAGAAAAGTACCAAAAAGCACCGGTACAAAGGCGGCGGCAAAATAGGCGTACACTCCATTTTGGGCAAAAATACCGACACTGAGTTTTGGATTCACCAACTGATCCCATGAAATAAATGCCGTTGCCACGGCTAGGATGATAATCACAACACGATTCAGAACCATTTCTGATTTGGTACCGGAGAGCCATTTGCCAAAGATAGGTTTAATAAGGTCTGCCGTGATCGTGGTGGAAAGGGATTGGATCAGCGCCTCTAGCGTTGAAAGTCCAGCAGAAATCAGCCCCATCACCACAATCAAACCGATAAAAACCGGAAACTCACTCACCACATACGCCGGAATAATTCCATCCATTTTAAGAGGCTCGCCGTTCACCGTGAGATCAGGGAACGTTAATCGGGCATATAACCCGGCAATGACGACCAGAAAAAAGAGAAGCTCCGCCAAAACACCCACGGTCAGATAAATATTGACATCTTTATCGGTCTTTAAGAAGAAAGATTTCGTGATGATGTGCGGTTGGCAGACAATCGCTACCCCCACAATAAGTTGGCAAAAAATAATCTCAAAATAGTCGCGGAAAAGAAGGCTGGTGGGATTGGTGGGAGTTGCCAAGAAGGGGTCAATAGCGCTGAGTTTTGCCAAAAACCCGTGAACCCCCTCCCGGAAATGCTCATAACCCGAACCGAGTAAAATGACCGCCACAACCAACATGATCCCAGCTTGAATCGTATTGGTATAAACCAATGAATTGGCACCTCCAAACATCATATAGCCAAAAATAAAGGTGACAATACCGATCAACGCATACAGTTCGGCGATATTTAAGGTTTTGGAAAGCACCTTGACCAAACCCACTACAATCAGGACCACAAAGGTCAAAAGTAAGAGCGAAAGCACCGCGAAAAAGAGAGAATACCCCTCACTTTTATACCGCGAGCCAATCCACTGTGCCATCGTCAGGGCTTTGACCGTCTGCCCGTACTTGCGGAAGCCTTTCGTGAGTATGATCAACGAGATAACTGCCGCCACCGGAACAACAATCCCAAAGGAAATCACCCCACTGATACCATAAAGGGCGATAAAACCGGGATTGATGATGAACGTCGCGGCGCTGGTCATGGAAGCGGCAAGCGACAAGCCTACAAAAATCGGATTAAATGCGATGCTCCCGACGGCATAGTCTGACATACTCTTAATTTTCAGCGCACCCCGAATAACGAACACTAGGATGGTCGCCATGTACGCCACTACCAAAATCCAGCCGGCAAATACTAATTGTTGCGATGCCATATTTCATCCTCAGTTGATTGATGGAACCCGCGTCACGGGGCTACAGTACCAATCCCCCATCGACACTAAGTACCGCGCCGTTAATAAAACTCGCTTCATCGGAACACAGGAACAAATACGCATTGGCAATATCTTCCGGCTGGCCCAACCGCCCCAAGGGAGTTTTTTCCAATAGCATGGTAATCACCTTTTCCGGAACCGTTTCGATCATCTCGGTGGCAATAAAGCCGGGAGCTACCGCATTCACATTAATGCCCTTCCGCCCCAATTCCCGCGCCCAAACTTTGGTCATACCGATCACACCCGATTTAGTGGCAACATAATTGGTTTGCCCAAAATTGCCGTATATTCCGACAACAGACGAGGTATTCACAATTTTACCGGCATTTTGAGCCAGCATATACTCGGCAACCGCCCGAGTACAATTAAATACCCCCGTTAAATTGACATCAATTACCTGTTGCCATTGCTCCGGGGTCATTTTTTTAAGTGTGGCATCCCGAGTAATGCCCGCATTATTAACTAGAATATCAATCTGCCCATAGGTATCAACCACCGTTTTAGCGGCGGTTTGCACCGCCGTAAAGTCGGTAATATCCACCGACATGAATGTCACCTGCAAGTCCTTTTGTTGAAGCGCCTCCGCCGTTGCCGGACCCTGAGCCGAGTTGACATCCCAGATCACAACCGTCGCCCCTTCGGTGGCAAATTTTTCAGCGGCGGCACGCCCTAAGCCTCGCGCACCTCCCGTAATGATTGCGATTTTCCGGTCGAGTCGATTCATTTCTAGTACCTCAAATATTCTTTATGTTTGAAAATTTTCAAATTTATATTATAAAAAAAGACCAGCGGTCTGCACCTCTTCAGACAGCTGGTCAGGAATGTTCATAAAGTTTTTTGCGTTCCACCGCCCATTCCTCCAAAAACAATTGGTGATATTTTTCCATCAAGGTATAAAAGCGGTGCATTTCACGCATCCGTTGGGAAAGGGTGGATAAATCCCCATTTTCATTCGCTGCTTCCACAGTGGATTGAAGCCGTTCCGCTAAGCGGGTATTATTCTTAATCAATTCAAATTGATTACGAAAGGCATTGGCAAAAATTTCCGGCTGAATTTCGTAATAGTCCTTACGGGTATCCGGCACCCACACCTTGCGGATGAGGTTTTTTTCCGCCAACCGTCGCACGATTTGGCTAATGGGACCCTTACTCCGCCCCAGCTCATCCGTGATTTCATCCAGCGATAAGGGGCGTGGATAGTACAATAATAGGGCAACAATATGCCCCATCAAGGCACTTAACCCGAACGATTGGTACGCATCCCCGAAGGATTGGATCATTTCGTGTTTAATGGCGTCAGGTTCGTTCATTTGGAAGTTCCCAGTAAATTCAATATATTTGGTAATTTTCAAACGAACCAAATATACACAAATTCTAAAAATGCGCAAGCGTTTTTTTACCCATCTGGCACGCGGCATCTCGCCTTTAAACACGGGGTGATGCCATTAACTTCGTTCCTGCAACCAAGCGGCAATCGCCGGGGCAAGCTCTTTTTGCGCTTTAGAACTCACAAATACGCCAATATGACCGCTCTCAAAGGCATACAGCGATGTATCCGTACTGCCCACATGGTCTGTCAAGGGAGTCACGGCGGCGGCGGGCACAATATGGTCTTTGGTGCCATAAATATTCAGTACGGGCATGGTAATATTTTTCAGAACGACCCGTTGTTCACCCACCCGCAATTTATCTTGGATTAACTTATTCTGTTGGTATAAATCCTTGACAAACTGGCGGTAGCACTCGCCTGCCTGATCGGGGCTATCAAAAATCCACTTTTCCATCCGCAAGAAGTTCAGGACTTTCTCTCGGTCATCCGCAATGGTTAAGAAGTTCAGATACTTTTCAATGCGTCCGAATGGGCGTAGCATCATGAACCCGGTGTTCAGGAAATCTGCCGGTACAACCCCATAGGCATCGACCACGGCATCTACGTTGAAATCCTTCGCCCAGCGGAACAGCAAGGCATCATCGGTGGAAAAATCAACCGGCGTGACGATTGTGGTTAAGGTGTTGACTTTTTCTGGAAACAGCGCGGCATACATGACCGATAGCGTCCCACCTTGGCAAATCCCGATGATATTAACCGCCGGACTGCCCGTTTGCTCCCGAATGGCATCCACGCAATTGTCAATATAGCCGCACACGTAATCTTCTAAGGTCAAGTAGGCATCTGCCCGGGTGGGATAGCCCCAGTCAATCAGGTACAAATCGATACCGTGTGCCAAAAGATTCCGCACCAAACTGCGATCCGGTTGCAGATCGAGCATGTAGGGACGGTTCACCAAGGCATAGACCAGCAAGGTCGGGATGCGTGCAGAGGGAGAATCTCCCTGTTGGTAATGGTAAAGTTGGAGCTTATCCTCCTGATATACGAGGTCTTTAGGGGCGGTCCCAACATCCACTTCATCAATACTTAGTAAAGTTTCATAAGCACAAAACCATTGACGAAGTTGTTCCATAAGATGAGCATTTGCCCCTGCCAGATTCACATTGAATAGTGGCGTCCCCATGCTTAATCCTTCTTTTTGGCTTTGGTTTTGGTTTTCATTTGTTTTTCAAGGGAGTTAACCTTACGCTTGAGGTCTTGCACCGTTTTGTACAGCTCATCCATCTCCGACCGGAGCACCACCGGGTAACCGGCAAGGGTTTGTTCCATCCATTTTTGGAGTTCCGCGCGCAGTGCCAGACCCTCTTCCAGCAGTTGATTTTGTAACGTCGAAAATTCCTGAGTCTCAAATAGATCGAGAAAAACCGTTTCATTGGTATCCAGCCACAATTTGAAAAAGGCATCATAGGTGGAAATATCGTCCCCCGCCTTGATCATTTCCGCGACGCGGTCTGCCACCTGTTCCAATGCGCGCTGTCCGTGAGTGTAAATCATCTGCTGAAATTCGGCAAAACGACGGGTATATGCCTGATATTTTTCATAAATCGCTGTCATTTGTTCCGCAGGGAATAGGTGCCCGCTGGCATCATTCAGCAGGGGAGACATCGCCGCTTTGTACGCTTGATTCAGATGATCCATCACCGCAACCGCCGATGATGGGTCGGTTACCATGAGTGACGGGATGCTCTTCATGGCATGTGCCATCATTTCCGCCAGACGTGCAACCGTAGCATGCCCGCTCCCCATCACCTGTTGCCACAAATTCAAGGTTTGGGTATATACCTCTTTGGTTGCATCTGGTGAAATAAACTCAAAAATGCGATCCATTACCGGTTGGTAGGCTTCCGGGCGAAACAGCGCTTTGTACCGTTCCGGATCGAACGATTTATTAAGAATATCGTGTTGTAATGGCAACCAAAGGGTAAATACTTTGGCGTATGCATCCATACTACTTAGCACATTTTCCACCATCCCCTTTTGCAGATTTCCGGAAACAGCTTTCGTCATCTGATCCATCGATTTCCATAAGGTATTTAACCATGCTTGAGCGGCAGTGGTGGTATCCTTCGGGACAAAATCACCAAATGCCTTCTGGCTTTTTTCTAGCGTATCCTGCCATTGCTTCATTTGCTGGTGCTGCCAATCCGCCCATTGCCAGTATTGCTCTTCCGTGGAGTGCTGAAACCGTTGGAAAGCCTCCAAATACGTCTTCAACCATTCTGATGCGGCATGGGTCCCGTAAGTTGTGTCATCTGGGGGGGCGTCACCGGCAGATGCGGCACGTTCTGTGCCGGTTGATGGGGTCGGATTCACCATATCTTGCCACGTTTTCATCCACTGCGCCTGATGTTCCAGCCAGTTGTTAAAAAAAGGGGTTGAATTTGCCATCAGTACACCTCCTGTAACCAAACGTAAAAATATTTATTATTTATAACTTTTGATAAATTTCAAACGCTGAAAATATAATCAATTCAGGGAATCTGTCAAGATTTTTTTGCGGGCAGATGACCCAGTCCGGTGGTGAGCGTTGCTGTATCTGCACCATTAAAGCCTTCGCACTTGACTTTTCAGGCAAAATTTGATAGAAACTCCATATCACATCTCTGGCGAGGACAGACCCTTCTCCTTCCTCCACCACCATGGAACAACCATAAGGTAACGTGGGCGGCACACAAGAACAGTTGGGTGTTTCTGTGTGGCTTTGCGCCTTCGGGGTAACGTTATTTTTCAACCGTCTGCAAAGACTTAGCATACATTATGAATCCGAAAATTCAGACCCTCCGGCAAAAGTTAGCCCATGCCCGAGGAAAAAAGAGAGTCAATCTCTTGAATGATCTGGCATTTGCTTACTGGTCTATTGATCCGCAACAGACAAAATCATACGGGGAAGAAGCTCTTCAATTGGCACATGAATTGGATGATGATCCTTTACGAGCCAACAGCTACAGCAGTTTGGGCTCTGCCGCTTGGCGGTTGGGACAGTATGATCAAGCCCTCGAATGGTTTCGGAAAACGATCCCCATTTACGAGGCGACCGGTCATATTGACGGTTTAGCCAAAACATATAACAATCTGGGTATGGTTTACCAGTACAAAGGGGCGTATATGCAGGCGATCACCTGGCTAAACCGTGCATTGGAACTTAAACAAACCCTAGACAATCCAGATTCAATCGCACGAACGTTGACGAATCTCGCGATTGTGTGCCGCCATCAAGGGGATTTCAAGCAAGCCATAGAGTATCAATTGGAGGCACTTCGGATATTTGAGAGGCAAGAAGACTGGCTCACGGTCGCGATGTGCTATGATAATCTGGGCTATTTTTACACCGATCTGAAGGCATACGATACCGCCGAACGTTACCTCCAACACGCCCTTGAGATTTATCGCCGGTACGATCATCTGCCGCAACAGGCGGTTTGCTACCATAATTTGGGCAATATTTTTCAGGAAAAAGGTGCGTGGGATCAGGCATTAAGGTATTATCAGCGCATCGAAAAGCTGGCAGATACAATTCAAGACCCGCAGCGGATTGCCGCCACAATACAGACCATCGGTCAGGTGTATTCGGCATTGGGAAACACGGAACTGGCAGAAGATTACTTACGCCGGGCACAGGAAATGTTCATTCAGATCGGCGATTTACGGAAAATTGCCACAAGCCACCTGCGGCTCGGTACACATTTGTTGACCGTCAACGCCTTTGATTCCGCGGAGGCACAATTCCGGCAAGCCCTAGAACAGGCAGAGAAAATTGGAGCAAAAGATGTACAATCCAATGCCTTGCGGGAACTTGCCCAATTGTACGAAATTCAAAAAGATTTCTCACAGGCGCTTGCTTTTTACAAGGCGCACCACCGGGCAGAACAGGAACTGTTCACTCGCCAAAAAACCGAGGCTATTGAACGGTTACGCATCGAGTACGAAAGTGAACGTAAGGAAAAAGAGGCGGAAATTTACCGGTTGAAAAATGCCCGCCTCGAAGCGGAAATCCGGCATAAAAACCAGGAGTTGCACTTGCTCGCGTTGAATCTGGTGCAAAAAAATCAGTGGATCGAGGACATCAAGGCGCAGATTCAGGCGGCACAACCCCAAACCGGCTTGGCGAATTGGATCGACCAACTCCGGCAAAGACTTGACAGACTTCAGGAATCCGAAGCGGATTGGGACGCCCTTGAACAGCAATTTCAGATGGTTCACCGCGATTTTATCGAACGTCTTTCTCACCATTACCCCAATCTCACCCCTATGGAACTCAAAGTCTGCGCTCTGCTCAAACTTAACCTCACCACAGCGGACATTGCCACCATATTGTGTCGCTCTAACCGCAGTGTTGAGGATCACCGGCAATCCCTCCGCCGCAAATTTGGCTTGAAGCGCTCCCAAAACCTCGCCTCGTTCGTTGTTTCCCTTTAACCGCATCCCGTATTAATCCCGTAATGGTTTTTCAGTTAAATGAATTATGTTAAGACCGCCCATAACAACCTATCCGGCAGAAATATACTCCGAAATACCGTATTTCTGCCGGTGGTTTTTTAATTTATCCGATGAGGAGGTCTTTTCATGCGATGGTTGATTTTTTTGATAATTTTTGGCGTGTTGATTGGCGCTTTGCCCCAGTCCGGTGTAGCGCAGGTGACCTTTGACCGCACAACGCACATTGCGAATAGCGATGGCGACGGCAGGGATGTTGATTTGGATCGGCTTTCTTCCGCCGCAATGGTGATGGCATACACCGAGGCAGTCACCCCGGAAAATACGGAATTGAGAGTCCGGATCGGTGTCGTTCACAGAGATCAGGTGGAACTCGGCACCGCCGTTGCCGTACCGGTCACCCCCGCACCTAGCCTCACGGAATTCACCGTCACGGCGCTGTCTTCCGAGCAATTTGTTCTGATTTATGGATATACCGATGATGGGGTTGGGGTCAATGCCGCCATTGCCGGACGGGTTTCGGGCACAACCATCACTTGGGGACAACCCACGATCTTTTATCAGAATGAAGCCGGATTTTTTTCGACCGATTTTGATGCCGATGCGCTTTCGATGGATCAATTTATCGTTGCGTATCAGAACGTACAACCGGATGTTCGGGGTGTCGTGCGAGTGGGATCAGTCAATTCTGCGAACACCATCACCTTTGAAGATGAGGTTATTTTTGAAGAAGTAACCCCTTACGATGTCTCTGTCACGGCTCTCACCTCCACCAGCTTTGCACTCGGTTGGCGGACGGAGGGCGGCTGGGTCTGTACGGGTTCGATCTCGCCCGAAGGCATCCAGTTTTCCCCGATCCTCCCTTATGCCGAAGACGTAGCCCATTTTGGCGGGCTTTTTACCCTTCACTCGACCACGTTCGGACTCGTTTACGCTGGTACAGCTGATGAACACGCCCAAATACGGCAAGGGTTCACGGCGGGGGAATTGTCTTTGGGGATGCCATACCCGTTTACCACAGATGAGGTTCAATTTTACACCTCGCGGGCTTCCGTCGCGCTCTCACCAACTCGATTTGTGACCACCTATTCTACCGGTGGTAACTCGCCGTCGGGGCGGGTGGTACTGGGTTCGGTTGAAGATGGCATTCAAACGGGTGACCCCTTGATTTTCGATCCGCGTGGCGCCAACCAATCACATGTTTATACCAGCGTGACCCATTTGGATGTCAACACCTTTGTGGTGATGTATGAAGACAATCTGGGTGAAATTGCGATCACCATTGGTACAATCGATGAAAATTCAAATGTACCGACGCCAACCCTGCAATGGGCACGAACAATCGGGGATGATGACGGCGGTTATTCCGATACGGATGCCGATCAAGGACACGCCATCACCAGTGATGACCATAGGAATATCTATGTCACCGGCGTGTTTACCGATCCGGATTCCGGCGTAGATTGCGGCAACGGGCAGATATTATCCGGCAGTTACGAGGACATTTTTCTGGCAAAATATAACCGTACTGGGGTTTGTCAGTGGGTAATTTCCATCGGAACGGATGACCCTGTCAATATGAAAGATGGCGGTCTGGATGTGCTCTACCGCGCCGGTTATATCTATCTGACGGGTTATTTTACCGGCACGAATGTAAATTTTGGGAACGGAATTTTGATCAACGGGCATACCAACGGGGATTTGGGCAGCACGGATGCCTTCCTCGCTAAATACCGGGCATCCGACGGACATTGTCTTTGGGCGCGGGCTATCGGCGGCACTAGCGTGGACAAAGGGTACAGCCTTGATCTGGATGTAGAGGGCAACATCTACCTCACCGGCACACTCAGCCCCTCGGAAATATGGGATTTTGGGAATAATATCCTAATCGACTTTAACGAGAATAGTTCGTACAACGGTTTTTTGGCGAAATATGATCCGGCAGGCATTTGCGAATGGGCTCGAGTCGTTGGCGGTTCTGGGCAAGCGGTGCGGAATCAAGCTGTGACCGTAAATAGTTTTGGTGTGTACATCACCGGTTCCGCCGATGGTAATGGCAGTGCGGTTGATTTTGGCAACGGACAAACCCTGATCAACGACTCCGAAGATATTTTTTTGGCACAGTTTGCTCCGAATGGGCAATGCCTGCGCGTGCGTGGATTTGGCGGCTCACAGCCCGCTGAAATCGACCGGGGATATGGCTTAGGCACGGATTCCGGCGGTAACATTTACCTCACTGGCGCATTTCGGGGCGAAGAGGTTGATCTGGGAACAGGAGAACGGTTTACCTCATGGCTGGATGATATTTTTCTGAGCCGCTTTTCACCCTCACTTGATGGACAGTGGACACGAGTCATCCGTGTTCCGGCAGCAAATGGCGCCGGTCATGATCTGGCAGTACGCGGTAATTATATCTATCTCACCGGAAAATACTACCCCGCCTACCGTGACATCGATTTTGGCAATGGCTTTATTTTGGACATCCATCACAGCGGTGGAGAAGATACCTTTTTAGCCCGTTACCGTGCCGCTGACGGCGCGTGCCAGTGGTTACAAACCATACCGGAAGGCTATGCCACCGGAAATGGGGTTACAGTCAACCGGCTTTTTGATGCGACCATCACCGGTTATGTGATCGGGCAAAATGTCGATTTTGGCGGTATCCTGCTCAGTAGTATTTACAAGGATGCCTTTGTGGCGCACTATGGCGCTCCCCAGCAGAATCTAGTTGAAGAACTGATCCAAACCCTCATTGAAGGATGGGTAGAAGCGGAAGACATCGAAATCTATGACTTGAATGCAGATCATCACTTAGATGTCGGTGATGTGCAGTACTACTTTCAGCAATTCTGGCAACCGGAAGAATAACAGGTCACGGAGAAACGGCACGCCGGAGGTAATCCGGGTAAAATTCGCGTTGCCAGTGCCGCAACCGTGTACCCGGATTATATTCAATCCCCCCGTAGAGATAGGAGCGCATGCGATATTCGTACACCACGTGGTCTGCGGGACGGATAGGCACAGTGGAACGAGCCGGAGGTAACGGAATCCGCACGCGAAAACCCGCATTTTGGCTATACCGGCTCCATAAGCCGGTCAGGTCGAGGTCGATCCGGCGGAACTGGCGACGAATCTCCACTTGTACCCCCCGGTCACCGTACAAAAACTGGTGATAGCCGGCATGGAGTGTGGTGTTGACCGGGGCAACGCGGTATTCCACGTACAACTGGCCGGTCACCACCCCCAGTTCAAAAAGGTTCGTGTACCGCCAAGTGGCATCCGTATAACTGGAATAGGCGGTGTATCCAGCATACCCGCCCACCGCCCACGGAGAATTGGCAAAATATCGCTTAAATTCCAGATCGACACCATAGCGATCCTCAAAAAATTGCCCAATGGTGGCAGAAATAAACAGATTTCGGGGCAAACGCCAGGTCTGGTTGAGCGTAAGATACCCCAACTTCCACTGACCCGTGTCCGCCAGATAGCCCTCCTCCTTGAGTTCGTTGTACAGCCGAAAGATCGGTGCCACCGAAATTTGATGACCTTGCCAAAATGTGAGCCGCAATTCCGGCATTAGATTAATCTGCAATTTCACCGCATCATCATAATTGCCTAAAATATCCTTGAGAACCGGGTGCAAAATCAGTTGTGGCGGGGTGGAAAATGGAGGTGCGGCGGGAAGTGACCCCGGAAAATCCCAACCAATGGAACGAAAGGCACCGGTAGAATCCACCTGAATATAGCTGACCGGTAGTTGATGGTAATACGCGATGAGGGTTACTGGAGGTGATACCTGATCGAGTACATCCTGTAATGCCCGGTATTCCTCCCGAAACACGTGATTTTGGTAAAAGAGAGTCTGATCCGAATGATTCACATCTGGGGGAAACCAAAGGTCGATCTCGTGTGCTCCCAGCAACGATGGAATTATGCTCACCCAGATGAATAACGCTATACTACGCATGAGGTTTTCCATAAATAGACTTCCAGAAAAAACGGGACAGATCTTTGAGATTTGTCCCGTTAGGCTTTCTCTTTTATTACCATAATGTTGGGTGCAGGTCAAATAAAAAAACGACGAGAGGGGGTGTCCTCTCGTCGCTGGATAAAACCCGGATTAAAATACCGGTTATTTGAGAAGTGTCATCGTGCGCGTAATACTGTGTTCATTTGTCGTTAAGTGATAGATATAAACACCACTTTCCACGCTTTGACCCTTGTTATCCACACCATTCCAATTAACGCTGTACTTACCCGGGGCAAGATATTCATCCACTAAACTCCGCACCAGACGACCACTGAGGTCATAGATGTTCAACGTCACGTGAGTATCAGTACTGATTTCGTAGGGAATACTGGTGCGCGGGTTGAATGGATTCGGGTAATTTTGACCCAACGTTACATTCTGCGGCACGGCAATTTCATCGATACCGGCCAGGGCATCGCTACCGGGAATGCTTCCCAATTCAACCAAGGAATTACCGGCTAAACGGGCTCCGGCAGAGGCGCGGATGGTGACATCATCAATATAGATATGGTCGGCATTTGCCGAGGCATCACACCGGAAGCGTACTTTGGCATTGCTACTATTGCCGGTGTTGATGGACACGGTCGCCGTATAGAAGGTATTGTTATTGAAATGGGTACCGCGTGCCCAGCTCGCAACGGTTGTCCAAGTGGAGCCGCCGTTACTCGAATATTGAAGCCAAAAATCTTCGCCATTTTCCATGCTGTAGCTGTAGAAGAAGAATTCCACATCGATAGAAGAGACTCCTGAAGCATCAAACGCATCTGTCGTCATGGAAGAAGCAGTGCCGGAGTTATCCCGAATACGGATCGAATAGCTCCCGCCATAGGAACGGCTACCGCTGTACCGGGCACAGTCAGAACCGCCATCATTCCAGTTACCCCAACCGCTTTCAAAATCATCAAAGAGGGTTGTGAAGCTACCGCCGCCACCGCCAACGGCATTCACTGTAACCGTCGCTTGATCGGAATCCGTCGCTCCGTCATTATCCGTCACGGTCAAGGTCACTGTGTATGTCCCAGCACTGCTGTACGTATGGCTCGGATTCGCGCTGCTGGAAGTACCACCATCTCCAAAATCCCAGCTATAGCTTACAATCGAACCATCC
>RFFQ01000167.1 GCA_003697105.1 Gemmatimonadota bacterium
TTCATCCATTTCATCGGTTGGAGGTGCGGCTTGGGGTGCTGGGCTTGGTGCCGGTTGTGGCGTTGGTGTGGGTTGGGGTGCCGGGCTTGGTGCCGGTTGTGGCGTTGGTGTGGGTTGGGGTTGGGGTGCTGGGCTTGGTGCCGGTTGTGGCGTTGGTGCGGCTTGGGGTGCCGGGCTTGGTGCCGCCGGCGCACTACTTTCTTTTAAGACGGGGCGGGTCCGGCGCGGTGGTTTATTCGCATCCGGTTGAATGCCCAGTTTTTTCTTCAGACTGACGATCTCCATCGCACTTTCTGCCATATTCATCAAAATTTCAATATTGGAGATATCGGGGATGGGATTCCCCGAATGAACGTTATCCCCGTATAGCACTAGCACCACGTTACCTCCGGCAAGCATTGGTGCCACCGCAACCATCTGCGGGGTTGCTCCCCCTAACCCTTGGATTAGTTGCTGGTCTATGGGTGAGCCGGGTAGGGGTCCCATATAACCAACTTTTTCGCTAACCACCTTTTTCAAGATCGAATCTCCGTTTAAGGCAACTGCCACTTGGACACGATCTTTGGGTGAGCCGGGACCTTTCAGCCCAAAACCTTGCCAGCCCTGTGCATTTCCTCCTTTAATGACAAATAGGACACCCCGATCAAAGGTTTTAGCGGCGGCTTTTAATACAATTTCAGCGATTTGTCCTTGGGTTTGGGCATCACTCATCTCGTAGCAATAATCCCGAAGTTCGCCAAAGTTGGTACTTCCACCTCCGGTTGCAGGTGCACTCGCCCCACCACTGGCAGCAATCGCCTGATTCACCACAGTTCCGAGATTATCAAATATTTGATTTATCTGCTGTTTGGCTTGATCTAACTGTTGTTGGACGGTGCTCATTATCTTTCCTCCTTAAAATTCCGATATGTCCGGCATATCAAACTACGGCGGTTTAGGATTCCTTAAGATATAATTTTTTATGGATATGATCAATAACTTCTTCGGATGTAATCAATTTCATGCAATTAAAGTGCGCTTTCGGGCAATGCGACCGTCCATGAAGGTGGCATGGGCGACAGGCAAGGGATGTTTCTATAATTATGTCGTGTTCGCCCAACGGGGAAAAGCCCAAAGCCGGTGTGGTTGACCCAAAAATGGCAATTACCGGTGTGCCCACAGCCACCGCGATGTGCATCGGTCCGGTATCATTGCAAACGACTACCTGACACTGTGCCAGTAACGCTGGTAGGTAACGCAGTGGAACTTGACCCGTTGTATCAATTATATCCGGTTGACCTCCCTGAATTTGGCGCGCAACCGGCGTATCGGCATACGAACCGATCACGATGACTTTGATGCCTTCAGTGGTTAATTGGTGCGCCACGGCTCGATACCGTTCCGGTAACCATTGTTTCGTGGAGTGCAATGCCCCGGGCACAAGACCGACAACCGGTTTGCCCTTCCACTGAGAGGCATACCGTTGATCTATAAACGCGATGGCTTCATCTGTTACGGGTAAGGTGGGTCGCGTTCGTGATGCTGTGACACCAAGTGGTCGAAGCACATTCAGATAGTTATCGACCGTGTGAAATGGCTGGGCTGGTTGTTTTTTGAACCAAACGTATTGTTGCCGCTGCCACCGCTGCTTTTGGTAACGCTGTACCGGCATGGAATGGAAGAGGGAGATCAGGTGACTTCGTAAATTTGCATGAAGATCGATGATTAGGTCGGGTTGCAATTTACGCAACTGTTTTCGAGTGTGCCTAATCCCTTCAAACTGGATTACCTGTTCCAATCCCGGGTAATTCGCGATTAATTCAATGAACGGTGTCTTTGTCAGATAAAACAACGCGGCTTGCGGGAAGTGTTCCCGGAGCGCATCGATCACGGGCAGGGTTAAAACAATATCACCGATAGAACTAAATCTTACAATCAGAATTTTTTGTGGATTCACCTACTTTATTTTAGAAATCAGGTTCTTCTGTGATGTTAGTGGGAGGCCGGTTTCACGAACGGGTTTGGTTATGAAACCGCTCTATCTTTGAACACAAAGTAAATACCGTAAAAATATTAGCAGATCAGAAATTACATGAAGTAGAGAGCTGTAACTTGCTAATACTTTAGCATATACCGGTGATCCTTGTCAATAAAAAACTTAGCTTAATTTTTGGGCAGACAAATTTCAAATTCACAGCCTCCTTGCTCGATATTGCGGGCTGTGATCGTTCCATGATAATGATTTAAGACCGTTTTCGTGACAAACAGACCCGTACCCGTCCCGCCGTAGTGCCGGGTTGCTGAGGTATCTCCTTGATAGAAATTTTCGTAGATATGAGGCATGGCATCTTCTGAAATTCCCTCACCGGAATCGCGCACGTACACATGCGTTTTGGTGGGAGAATCGATCATGTTGATCTCAATTTTGCCCCCTTCGGGTGTGAATTTGATCGCATTATCGATAACATTGCGGAACGCTTGGCTTAACCGTACCGGATCACCGTTTAGATGTCCCATATCGGGTGTAAAGTTACGTACCAGTTCTAATTTTTTGTGGCGAATGGTCTCTTGTTCCTGAATGAGGATGTTTTCCAAAAGTTCGCCTATAAAAATGGGATATGTATCAAATTTTAATGTCCCGGATTTTAATTCAGAGAGAAAAATAAGGTCTTCAATGATGATGTCGAGGTGGGTGCTGTTTGAATCGATTTGCTCGATATAGTTTGTAATGGTGCGGTCATCATTTGAAAGTTCCCGCAATAGCAGTTCGATGTAACCTTTAATGATTGTTAGGGGTGTGCGTAACTCGTGAGAGACATTGGAAATAATATCATTTTTGAATTGTTCTAATTCGGCTTTGATACTTTCCAGACGGTTTAGCCGGGAGTCAATGCGAGCACGTAATTCGTCAATATCGATGGGTTTTAGGACATAATCATCTGCCCCGACCCGCAATCCCTTGACCCGATCTTCAATTCGTCCTTTTGCCGAGAGGAAGATAAACGGGATATTTGCCATGCCCGGGATGTTGCGCAACGCCTCACAAAATTCGATCCCCCCCATGCGAGGCATCATTACATCGCAAACAATGACATCCGGTTTCTCGGTTTGGGCAAGTTCCAACCCTTCCAAACCGTCATAGGCACGGATGATCTCGTACCATTCCTTCAACTGCTCTTCCAGCAGTTCCACGTGAAATATCTCGTCATCGACCAATAATACTTTTTTCTTTGCCATTTTTCCGGTTTATCGTCAGGAGAGCAATTTTACAACATCATAGTGTAGAATATAATTGAGTATTTTTGGCGAGAGTTCGGCTTCTAAAATCACCTGATTCTGTTCGTACTCGCGTTTGAGTACTCGCCCGTTGGTGTAGATTTGGGAAATAATATCCTGATGGGTTTGGGGGATTTTCAAACGGGCGGTCTGTCGCGTTTGTGCCAATAACTCTCCGATAACCCGCATGAGGTCATCCATACCGGTGCCGGTTCTACCGGAGGTTTCCACAAAGTAGTTTCCATGCGTATTTTCCAAGCGTTCAAGGAAACGCCGGTCTTCCACCCGATCCATTTTGTTGTAAACCATAATTGTTGGTTTTTCCCGTACGTTTAGGTCATTTAAGACCCGGTTGACGGCATGAATTTGCTCATCTGCGTGGGGATGGCTCATATCCACCACGTGGAGCAGAAAATCCGCCTCAATAATCTCTTGCAAGGTGGTGTGGAACGAGGCAACCAGATGGTGCGGCAATTTGCGGATAAATCCGACCGTATCCGTCAAAAGTACCTCCTGCTGATCGGCAATTTTCACGACGCGGGTGGTTGCATCCAAGGTTGCAAAAAGCTGATCTTGCACATACACGCTGGCATGGGAAAGCCGGTTCATCAGGGTCGATTTACCCGCGTTGGTATATCCGACAAAAGCCCCCTTGAAGAATTTTTTGCGGTGTTTGGTTTGGACATCATGCTGTTTTTCGATCTCTTTGAGTTTACGCTTGAGTTGGGTGATTTTCTTTTGTACCAGACGCCGGTCTACCTCCAACTGGGTTTCGCCGGGTCCCCGGGTTCCGATAGCTCCTTGTGCACCGACACCGCCTTCCTGCCGGGAAAGGTGTACCCACATCCGTTTGAGGCGTGGCACGAGGTATTCGTACTGTGCTAGTTCCACTTGCAATTTGGCTTGGGGGGTGCGAGCGTGTGTAGCGAAGATATCCAGAATCAGTTCACTGCGGTCGATGACTTTGCAACCCAAGAATTTTTCCAGATTCCGTACTTGCGCTGGGCTGAGTTCGTCATCAAAAATGACGGTGGTGGCATCCAACCCTTCGATGGCGGTTTTTAGGTCTTCTAACTTGCCCTTGCCGATGTAGTAGGTTTTATCTGGGCGATCGCGGCGTTGTACGACCCGCCCCAGCACCTCCGCGCCGGCGGTATCAGCCAGCGCGGCGAGTTCATCAAGGCTGTCATCAATATCCCAACGGGTGCTCGTCTCGAGCGCCACCCCCACCAGGATGCTCCGCTCCTTTTTTTGCATGTCACTCGTATCGTAAAAATTGGTCATGAAGCCCTTTTCATTTGAGTTAAACAGATGTGAGGGTCGCGACAGAGCATGACATCCCCTACCCTATCGCGCTATCCTCGTTGACGTTTATTTATCCATCAGTGTGACCATAATCGCCTTTTGGATGTGTAACCGGTTTTCCGCCTCATCAAAAACGATAGAGTGGGGTCCATCCATAACCTCATCGGTGATTTCCTTGCCACGATACGCCGGCAGACAATGCTCCACCAGCACGGTGGGTTTGGCCCGTTTGATCAGTTCAGCATTGATTTGAAATTTGGCGAAGGCGGCTTCACGCTTAGCTTTTTCTGCTTCCTGTCCCATGCTGGTCCAGGTGTCGGAGTAAAGGACATCTGCATCCTGAACCGCGGCTTCCACATCATCGGTGAGTTCTATCGTGCTGATACCGGCGGCTTGGGCGTTTTCTAAAATTTCTGGGTTGGGATCGTATCCTTCTGGGCGGGCAAGGACAAAGTGCATCGGCAGTTTGGAAGCGGCATTGAGCCACGAATTACAGACGTTATTCCCATCACCGACAAAGACAACCTTCAGATCATTCAGGTTGCCGCGATGCTCCAGCACGGTGAACAGATCGCCCAAAACTTGACACGGGTGAAGCAGATCGTCCAAACCGTTAATGACGGGAACGTCGGCATGTTCTGCCAGTTGACGCACATCATCATGGCTGAAGGTACGAATCATGATACCCTCTACAAACCGCGACATCACTTTGGCGGCATCATAAATGGACTCCCGCACGCCCAATTGAATCTCTTTATCGGTGATGTACATGGGATGCCCACCTAGCTGGCTGACTCCCACCTCAAAACTAAAACGGGTGCGCAAACTCGGTTTGTGGAAAATTAAGGCAACATGCTTGTTTTTTAGATAGGGTACAAACTGTCCCCGTTTGGTCTGTGCTTTTAGCTTCGCACATAAATCAAATAGATTATGAATATCATCCGCCGTAATATCGGCAATCGAAAGAAAATCTTTAGGAAACATTGGTGTAACTCCTAATTAAAAGGTGATTAAATTTTGGCTATTTTTCGATAGCATCGGTTATTCCGTAATTATAAATCGGACTTCGCGGGATTCCGAACCCCAGGGACCCCATTCGGGAGTTTCCCCATAAATATCAACCCGCCACGTATAATTGCCGGGTGGTAGTGTTTCATAGCCTGTTCGCACAATCCCCGTTTCCCCATACCGGGTATGGAGAAAATCAAATGTAGAGAACGCTTTACTTTTCCAGACCAGTGTTTTTTCCGGGGCTTCGTGGTGAAATACTTTGACATAGAAAAAAAATAAATCTTCTACTTCCGAGCCACCCGAACGCCATGAAAATTCAAGCGGTTCATCGTGGATTGAAATGGTCTGATCATCTGCCGGTGTATTGGGGATGGCTTTTGCCACTAACCGGAAATTTACTGTGTCAGAAAAAGCACTCTCATTCCTTGCCAGATCGTAAGCCGTGATGGTATAAAAGTAGGTTGTGCCCAGTTCCAAAGAACTGGCGTCGATGTAACTGTCGCGCAGGGGTTCCTCGACCGTTGCAAGGGGTAGAGAGTCCAGCACGACTGCTCCTAACGTATCGATCCATACTCCGCGATAGATGTAGTATCCTGCCAGATCGATCAAGGGTGACCCGTCTTCATTTTCGGTGGGTGGTTCCCATTGTAACTCAATCCAATTTTGGTCGGGAACGGCATCGATTCCGGCATCGCGTTCGGTATCCAATCGATGGGGGTCGGTGACTGCCCCACTGGCAGGAATCAACACAGGTGCTGCCGGCGGGAGTTTATCGCCTTCGGTAGTGGCTTTTTTTTCACATGATGCACCAAGACAGATTCCGATCAATGATCCCAGCACGATCATTTTTTGTAGGGTTTTCATAGTGTGTTTGCTATCTCATTACAACGTCATTAGGAGGCTAATCCGGGAGGTATTACCGATGTCATAGCGCGAATAGGCATAGTCCAGATTAAATTTCCATAGGTATAAGCCGGCACCGGCGGTGAATCGATCCCCATCCCAACCGCCCCGCAAGGCGTAACCGAGCCGCAGACCGGCGTTCTGATTCTCATATTCATACTCAACCCCGACCGTTCGGGTATAGTGGTAAAGTGTCGTAGCGTCCAGTGCCAGGGTGATGTGATGCGCCTCGAGCGAGGGGATCGGTTGCCGGAGCGAAGCCCCAAACCGGATGTTTGTTTTGATGGCATCGGTGCGGGCACTGGCGGTGTTCCATGAGATGCGTGTTCCGGCAATGTCACTAACACTAAGCCCGAATGCGATCCTACCCAACGGATCGTAGGAGGTTAGTTGTGCGCCGTCCACTTGCAACAAAACACCCACATCTACCCCAACGCCACTACCCGAGCCATAATCGCCAATGGTATGGCTTAGATATTTTAAGTTTGCGCCGGCGCTAAAATTCACTGGCAACGAGGTATAAGACCATCCCAAAGGTGCCAAAAATGTCACCGTTTTGGAGAACGTGAAATAATACGCGCTTTGGGTATCTCCAAAATAACGTTCCGCGACACCTGTTCCCCGGTTTTCAGGGTTGGCATAACGGTCTTCCGGTGTACCGTTCAAGCGGGCAAATACTGGAATATGGTCAATACTCAACCGGTTGAGGCTCAACCCCAATGCAACTCCACCGGGTAAGGGTAAGACGGCGCCCACATATTGGTGTGATGCCAGCCCGTTAAAGAGCGGGGCGTACATCGCCATCACTTGCGATTGCCGCAACAGGCTTGCACCTGCCGGATTCCAGTACGGTGCTGTGGCATCATCCGCAATGGAGGCATAAGTGTTGCCTAGGGCTAATCCCCGTGCCCCGATACCGTTGCGTAGGAATTCGCCACCGTATTCCCCAGCGTGGGCGATTAGGGGTAATAAAAACACCATCCATATGAAATTAGCCGGTATCCGCATGGTTTAACTACCTCACAATACTTAATTTACCGGTTTTGGTAACGGTCTGTCCCTCGCGTTTGGCACTGATCCGGTAAAAATAGGTGCCATTTGCCAACACTTCTCCTTGGTCGGTTGTGCAATCCCATGGAATTTCATGATAATCTGTACCGGTGAGACCGTACACCCCGGCATCCCCTTCCCGGATCGTCTTGATTCGCCGTCCGGCTACGGTGTAAATCTGAATGATAACTTCATCTGCCGGTCGGGTCAAGGTGTATGTGAAAATGGTTTTATCGTCTTCAGTTTGTACCGGATTGGGGTAATTCCCAACGGTCAGAATATCAAAATCGGCAACCACATGAAACGTGATCTGTTTTTTCGCAGAATTGCCATTGCTATCGAACCCTTCTATGGAGATTGTGTACGTTCCCGTATCCAGTTTTGGCATGTACCGTGCGGTTCCTAAACTGGGATTGTGCGGATTCAGATGATACGCCATACCCGTCTCGACCGGTATGTTATTTTGAGTAATATTCACCGACCGCAACCAAAAATCAATCCCATTTTGATCCGAGAAAATGGCGGTAATAATCGGTTCATTACTGACATACCCGCCATCCGCAAATTGTTGAGCCTCCACATCCACATGGATTTGTGGTGGGGTTTGGTCGGTACTCTGAAAAACTGCAAACGTCCCAAAATTTGAGGTCACCAACACCAATGAATCGCCGGTTCGTTCTACCCTTTCGGTTACCCGGTACCAATAGCCCGTATGGGGAGATTGCCGGTATAACCATACCTCAACACTGTCTGGAGCATCAATCGAGCAGTGTAATGCCATCATACCCGTAAAATTGAGCGTAGAATCGAGGGGGCTAATGGTGTATTTTGAGAACTGTCCATCTTCAAGCAAAATAGGGTGTATATCTGGCTGATTGGACACGCGCGCCAATGGCTGGCGGACGAATTGGAATGCCGCCGGCTGGTTCGCGGAGAGGATTTCCAGTTGTACCATTTGATCGGCGGACGTCCAGTTTTGGGGGATTTGCTGGGGATCGACTGCCAACACGTTTAGGGGTTCACCAGCCCGGTGGAGATGGTTGTTACCGGTGAAACTCTCCCCCCAATCCCCATTGGGATTAACCTCCACATTGATCTCAAATGATGTCAATTGGGAGGGTAGTGAATCGAGTTCGATGGATGCCACCTCCCATGCTTCTACCGCAATGTGCGGTAAGACTGTTTCCCGAGTTATCCAATGTTCCGTTTCCATGGGACGGTACCGGAATCGCACGGGTACATTCTCTGCCGGCGATCCACCCAGATTGTGGATAGTGACCTGAAGTTTCGGGACCGTATGACCTGTAATTTTTAAAGACGTATCAATTATCTCAAAATCTGGCGGGCACGACGCTTGTGCCTGATATATTTGACTGCGTTGGCTGTGGTCGGCGTTGGCAAAATAATAATCGATACAATATTG
Organism: Gemmatimonadota bacterium; assembly: GCA_003697105.1. Lineage (GTDB taxonomy): Bacteria > 4572-55 > 4572-55 > J002 > J002 > J002. Next base: position 8,948 of record RFFQ01000167.1, read on the forward strand.
ATAATTTTTTGTGCCGGTACAATAGGTTGCCGGTGGAATTGGTGAGGTCATCCGAAAGATGTTGTCCGCCGGGGTCATCAGCGTGCGGGTGTAACCGGCATTACTTTGGCGGCACTGCTGGTTATAACGCCAATAACAATACAGATTTCCATCCAGTGCGCCGGGATTATCCAATTCCACTTGAATCCAGATCGAATCTTGACTGAGGGGTTGGGGTGGTTCAATGCGAATCGTGTTAAAATTGATGTTGGTTAAGTTGACCGGTTGGCAACCGACCGCTTCTGCACCTGTTGTTGCGTTCCAGCCATAGATGGTCAAATAGATCGTTTCCGGTGCATCTTCCGGCAAATGGAGCGAGACCGTCTGGGTAGGCAGTGTCGCATTGGTGAAAGTCACCGGTGGGGATTCATAGTACACTGCCTCCGGTGTGGTCAACGGGTCGGTGTAGCGTTCACGGGTAAAACGGTAAAAACCCGTACCGCCGGTTAAATTGCTTTCTGTGAGTGTCCCGCTGACCTCCAATCGAACGGAATCGGCGGCGGTCGTGAGCACCCGAACCTGAGGGTAAATCGTCTGGCGGGGTAAACTAAATTCGAGAGCCGGATCACCAAAGAGGTGATATTCATGGATGGAATCTTGAATCTGATCCGAATTAAAGAAGTGTTTGTAATAATACAGCATGCCCAAGGTAAGCCATTCGCCGAAACGGGTCGCATGTTGTTGAAACATGGCATATGATAAGCCGCTGGCAATACCAAAATTACCATTGGTGTAGCCAAATCCGGAGGAGCCAATAGTGCCGACTGCCCCGCCCCGTTCATGGGTTAGAAATCGGACGGAAATCGGCTCAAAATTCGGTGAATCGTAGATGCCGGTAAAGCACGTCAAACTAACAATAATGGGGAGATGTTGCCGGTTGTTCATGCGGGGAACATCCTCATAGCGCAGTAATCCCCGGTCACTCCAGATACCGCCGCCGCCATGTCCTTGATAAATGGCGTACCGCACGCCTTCATCAAAAATGTCTAGCAGGCGCTGGGTTGTTCCATATTCCGGCGCACTGGGTGGCGCCGAGACATACACTTTAGTAGAATAGACCCCGCCCGGTTGTTTTTCCACCAGTTGGTTGCTATAATCCTGAAAATAGGTGTATCCACCGGTTTCCTGACCGGCAACAAAGAGGGTTCGTCGCCGCCAATCCCCGTAATTTGGAAATTCCTCATACTGTTGAATTTTATCAATGACCACTTGCACCGCTTCACCGCTTTGTACCGGAATCCGCCCGATAAAATAATCGGGCAACTTATCATATTCTCCATTGACTGCCGTCACAGAAGCGTACCAATTATCCGATGCCACATAGCCAAAGTCGCGGGAGCGATAGGCATACGCTGGAATGGTCTCAAAATTAAGGTCTGCCACCGTTTTGTAATACTGTTGGGAGCCTGAACCCAACAGCAACACAAATTCTGGGACTACCGTCCAGTTATGATAGACATATTCCAGAAAATCCCGGATGGCGTAGGGGCTGTAAATCCCGTAATTAAATTCATCAAATACGTCTTCAATGGTGACAACTTCTACCGTGAGACCGGTGCGACGGCGATAATCTGCCAGCCGTTCTGCTTGGGGTTGCAAATGGTTGGCAGTGATGATCAGGTACTGGGCGGCATGGGAAGGGGTGCGAAACGTAGAGAGTGTATCCGGTACGACCAACAGCGGTTGCTTTTTTGCCGTTTCGGTCAAGGCAACGTAGCGTACCTCCCGGGTGAGCACCTCATCCTGAAACGTGAGGTTATAACCGGTACGGTTGGCATTCGTTTCAATCCGGTTTTGGACGATGCGGCTGGTGCCCAGTTTGTACACCGCAATTTGATCTGACGAGAAGCCCTCCAATAGAAATTGATAATGTCCTAACGGGTGGTCTTTCGGGATGGTAAATTCGATGTAATCCTCCACCGCAACGTATTTTCGGGCATATTCCAGCTCGATCCAATTCAGCCAGACATCGTCGGAGATGGCTATTGGGACATCCGCTACATAATCGCTAGTGATAGTTAGGGTATTTTGATGTTCGCGCAGATGGGTATTCAGGGCAAAATCGGGTACGTCAGCCGTATCAAACTGGTACGGTTCGCGCCCGTACCATGTCACGTTTTCCCCGATTAAGCGCTGATTCAAATAAAAATTAAGCCGGTGTTCGGTCAGGTATCTTTCTGATCCCCCGCCATAAAGCGAGACCCGCACGTTGACGGTGTCCAACCGGGTGATGTCGGGTGATTGTAGCGGGAGTTCCACCGTTGTCAAGGAGGATTCTTCGATTTTTTGTGCCCAAAAACGACGGTCTTCCACCCGGCGCAGGTTGTTGCGGTTGGGGTAGTTGATGTCCGTTTTGAGGCGGTCATAGCGTTCGTTGCGCTCTATGTGTTGGCGGAAGGTGTACGAGGTTGGGATGATCACCTCCGGATCAAGTACCGAGCCGTCTTCCTCTCCCAGCCGCAACCCACCAGTCTCACCCCAGCTTAGCCAGTACACATTGCGGTCGGAATAGGGGTCAATCTCGTGAAATTCACCGTTATAGGTTCCCCGGTTCCGCTCGCCATAAAATTCAAGGTAATCTTGCGGATCAAACCGGTTATCGGCTTCTCCGAAAACGTAGATAGGCACGTCTTCTCCACGATTCTGCAGGCGAAATGTGCGCGGATCGACGTCGCTTAAATCGATCTCATGTTCCAAAAAGAAGGCGTAATCTAGCTTGTAAATACCGTCTTCATCCAGATAGATTTTATAGCGGTTTTCAGTCTGGCGCAGGGTTGAACCGGTTCGATCCGGGGTGCGGGGTTGCCGCCACTGGCGTGCTATCGCGTAGTTGAGGATCGCCTTTTGTAGCGTATTTTGCCCCCGGGAAGGCGGGGGGATGGGCTCACTCGCCGGAGTGGAGGGGAATTCCACCCGAAACCGTAAGGTTGTAATCACCCGCAACTGTTGCCGGATCGGATTATAAGCAAATGGTGCGATCAATATCTTGGCAATTCGGAGGTCACGCCAAAAGCCATCAACTTCGACCCGTACCGGTGCTGCCGGATAAAACGCATCTTGTTGGTAAATCTGCTCATCCTGATAAAATTCAGCGAGCGGTTGTTGATGTTTGGTGGTATTTATTTTTTCAGTGGGATAAAGCCGGATGTTCTCTTCAATATGGCTTTCGGAGGCAAGGATGGAGAGGGTCACATTGCCGTTAGGGGGAATCCCGATAAGTTCACCCATCAGCGGGAGAGCGGGTTTGCCGGGTTCACCGGTGAGCAATAACTCTGGCGCATGGAGTTGGTGCCACCGTTCCCCATTCGGGGCAAAGAAGGCTTCTAATTGGTAATCGGAGATGTGGACCTCAAAGGTAATGCCGGCGGCATCCGAATTCACTACACGCAGGTGATTTCCCGTAGCAGATTGTCCCGTTTGAGCATCCGCAACCGTCGTTGCCATCCAACAGAAAACAATGACCATCGGGGCGATATAAAACCGCATGGGCTATCCTTTAGATATCTTCAATACTTCGGACGCGATCTCCCACATTGATCGGGTTGGCACGCGGCATACCGGACATTGCATTGGGGCGAACATGTAGTTTTTTGCGGTTTTCCGTGGCTTCCCGTTTTTCCTGATGGTCTCGTGCCATCATGGCACTCAGAACTTGAGCCGGATGAGGTTCTTCTGCGGTGGTTTCCTTTCGTTCGCTGGTTGCGTACGCCAGCCGGTCTTGGACGTGGCTGACCACCACCCGTCCCTTGACCATCTCCAATTTACCCAACGATTCCCCGGTGTCGGGGTCTAGCACCTCGTCCCCATCTTCATAGACTAAAAAGGTCATGCCTTCCTTGACGTTTTGCTTTCGTCCAATGTTGAGAACGAGGGTGTATTCATCCAAAATTTTGGCAACTTTACCGTAAATAATGCTCATGTTATCCCTTCTTTATTTATAGCACGGAGCCTGCCTGAAAAATGGCTAAATTGCGTTTGGCATTTTCCAGACTGGGGTCAAGTTCAATTGCTTTTTCCCAAGCTTTACAAGCACGATGATAATCATTTTGCTGAAAATAGATACTTCCCAAGCAGTCATAGGCAATTGCCAGATTGGGATTTTTTTCAATTGCCCGGTTGAAGCGACCGATTGCCGCCTCCAAATTACCGGTTTCGTATTCTAATAGTCCCAAATTGAGGAAGCCTTTGGCAAAATGGGGGTCTAATTCCACACTGCGTTCCAAGTGGCGACGCGCTTTGTCGATCCGATTTAATCGGAGTTGGGTCAAGCCTAAATTGGTGTAATACTCCGGTGTTTCCGGGTCAAGTTGGATTGCCTGCTGAAATTCGTATTCGGCGGCGGCATAGGCGCGCCGGAAGAAATATTCCACGCCTTGGTCATTGTGCTGGCGTGCGGTCTCCAATTGGAGTTTCATTTTTTGTTCGTTTTTTTCTTCTCGTTCTTGATTTAGGGTCGCTAAAATTTGCTTGTTGGTTTTGTATAATTCGCTCATGAGGCGCACTTCTTCGTTGATGCGCTCGGTTTGAGTTGCCACAAAGCCGCGTTGTGCCGCCAAATATTCTCCCAAGCGGCGATCCACAAGGTCGCGGGTCTGTTGGCTGGTTTCAATCGCTTTGCCCAACCATTCGGTTTGTTCTTCGCTTTTTTCCGCTTGTGTTTTAAAGAACTCTTGTTGATCCGCCAAATGCCGGTCTAACCGGTTTGTCAGCGCGTCATGTAACGTGGCAATGGCGGTGTTTGTTTCGCCTAAAATCTGTTGGAGCGTTTCGTGGCGTTGTTGGTACTCGCTAAGAATTGCCTCAATGGCGGTGTTCACCTGCTCAAATCCGGTTTGAACTTCCGTCTGGAATGCGCGGAGTTGGTCGATCAGCTCGTGTTGGTTGGCAACGGCGGCTTCTAGCTCTGTTTTTAGGGCTTGTTGATCCGTGTGTTCCGTGGCTTGGAATGTCTGCAGTTGGTTTTGGAGGGTTTCGATTTCGGTCAGATGCCGTTCGGCGGTCTGTTCAATGGCATGGATTGTATTACTGAGATGAGCATTGATTGCCTGAAGAGGTGACACCAGCGCCTCACGGCCCTCTTTGGCATCGTTGAGATAGGCATAGAGCGTGGTACTCAGGTTTTGAAGCTTTTTGGACGCTTCACCGGTGGAATGGAGTAGATTTTCCCCTAAGCGTTGTACCCCTGAGAAGGAATCTTCGATGGAGGTTTCCACCCGCTTACCGGACTCATTTTGTTGTCGTAACACGGCATCCGTTGCTTTGTGGATGGCATCAATGATGTTTTGTTGCACCAATCCTTGATTCCGGTGAATGCGATCCGTCAAGGCACCTGTGTAGGGGATGGAACACTTTTTCTCTTTTTCATTATAGACCATGCATTCCGTTTTGAGGCATGGTAAAAGGGGTTTTTCGGGGTCGGTACTTCGTAAAAAGGGACAAAACACATCGGACATGGGTCACTCCTTGCAAATGTCAAAAGGGCAGGGTGCTGGTCTTGGCACGAATCACCGTTTGGGAGCGGATGATGACATCCATTCCTGCCGTAAAATCTCTATTTTTAATATAACCGAGTGCGACCAGTTGCTGGAGTTTGATCGATCTCACGCTGGACGTAATAAACCCGATCTCTTTTTCTGTTTCCGTGTAAATTTTATCCTGCGGTGCAGGTAGCTGGTCACCTTCAAGGCGCAAACCGTAAAGACTATGTTTGATTTTTTTTGAGCTATCCACCCGTGCCACGACTTCTTGCCCCACATAACACCCTTTGTTGAAACTGATAGCATGGTGTAATCCGGCTTCCAGTGGATTGACCGCCTTTGTGAGTTCGTACCCGCCCACGGGGAGACCCGTTTCGATCCGCAAGGTTTGGTATGCTTGGTCGCCCACCGGTGTGGCACCATTTGCCACCACCGCCGACCAGACCAATGGTGCATACTCGGCGGGACAAATTAGATAATACGCTGGCACACTCAAATCAGATGTTCGCATCAGGGTACACGGAACATGGTCAATGGAAGTGTGATCAAATTGATGAATACTCCATTCTTCAACCGGTTTACCGGCAAGATCACTCAGCACTTTCACGGCAGAAAACCCGGCAATTAACAGGCAACCGAAGGAATCGGTCACATTTTCAAAGTGGGCATCATCTAACGGAAAGGTGTAGTTTTCGATCCATTGCAGGTCCGTTTCAATTTGGTGGGGGCTTGTCAGGGCAAGCAGTTCCTGTTTCTTCGATTTAAGCACGATCAACAGGTCCACAATACGTCCTTTTTCTGTAGTCAGGACGGTACTCATGGCATGGAAGGGTTCCATTTGCATGAGGTTGTTGGTGGAGAGGCGGTTTAATAACCCCAGAGCATCTTTGCCGGTGGCACGAAATTTACCCAGAGTGGAAACATCAATAACACCCACATCTTCCACGAGGGCGTGGTATTCTGCTGTGACACTGCCATAATGGGCGGGAATCTGCCAGCCGTTTTGTTCGGTGAAGGTCGCGTGAAGGTGTTGGTGGGTGGAATGAAGCGGTGTTTTTTTCATGGGTTTTCCTAAATTAACCGTTTATCCGATGAAGAAACTCCTAAAAACACATCAAATTCATGAATTTTACCGCCCAATTCTTTAACGGAAGGGGGGGTGATCGAACAAAACCAAATACCGCAATACGACGGGCACCGCCTTATTTGGGCCATTTTTCCGGCGGTTGCTGATCCATCCGGTGGGATGTGTTCTTTTTTAAGCCGATAACATACGGGTGATGCCCATAAAACATCCGGAACCAGCGAGGAGAGAACTTTTCAATCGTGTAAAACCACCATTTCAGCAGATACATCCACCATTCAAATGGTGGGGGATTCCCGTAAACACGACGCCAATCGGCAGCCACTTTATCAGCCGGCTTGGGTGTGACCGACGGGCGCAGGTTGGCAAATTCATCGCCATATTCGGTATAATCGATGGGTTCGTTCCCACCACTAATTTTCATGTTGATGTCGGGCCACGGTGGCATATCGGTACAATCGATCTCGAAAATATCCAATCCACAGGCTTTGTAAAACTTAACGACTTCGGTGTACTTCATTTTTGTCATGTCACCATGATCCCACGGTTCCCGGCGGAGCCAGTGGTAAAGGCGATGTAGCGGTAAGCCGATATTGTGGACATTCTGAATTTCCATAAAAACGTACCTATTGCTGAGGCGTGCCATCTCAGCAATGACAGCTTGGGGGTCTTCAAAATGCTCAAATACGCAGAAATTCCACACAAAATCAAACGCATTTTCCGGTAAACCGGTTTGATGGTAATCCGCGACGACAAAATTTGCCTCTAATTTCAGGCTCTGCCAAATTTTTTTCATTTCTTCAATGGCTTTGGGGGAGGGATTCACTAGCGTGACTTCACACCCGCACATAGCGAGTACCAAACTTTTGATGCCCGGTACGCCCATGACCCCGTTGGCAGGCACTTCACACACTTTTTTAAATTTCAGTCGATCCACTAATTGTTCTAAAAAAATATTGAGGGCATACCGTTCGTAAGCGGTGCCTTTGCCCTCATCCAGCATATTCAGGTAACGTTGGAGTCGTTCGGCGTTCATTATCTTTGTTTTCAGTCAGTTCGAGTCGAAAAAACGTTTTATTGATTTGCTTGTTAGGATACGTTGATCCCGTTGGAAAGTCAACACAAAACGTGCCCCATGCCCTCCCAAGAGCCATTCTTCCATTTTATGATGAATGCTGAAACATGTTCCACAACTGGTCCAATGTTTCCGCCGCTTTTGCTTCAATTTTGAGGTCCACCACGTCGCTGACTTCGCTGTGACCGGGGTTGATCTCAATGGTGGGGATGCCGATGATCTTGGCATTGATGACCGGCGCGGCAATGTACGGAAAAAGACTGCTCGTACCGATGGAAAAGACCACATCAAACCCATCCTGTAATTGTTTCATTAAATTGTGATATTTCCAGCCGGGCAACATCTCCCCAAACAAGACCACATCCGGTCGAACGGTTGACCCACAATCGGGGCAATGGGGCGGAATCTCCAGTTCGGCGTAATCTTTCACCGTAGTGCGGTAGCGGCACTTTAAACAGTACAGATCATGAATATCCCCGTGAATATCGATCACATTTCGGGAACCGGCGGCACGATGAAAGCCATCGACATTTTGGGTCAGCACACAGACCTTTTCAAATTGATCTTCCATTTCCACAATGACTTCATGTGCCCGGTTAAAGGTTGCCCCCCGGCAGGCGGCTTCAATTTGCGCAATATACTTCCAACTGATTTCGGGTTTCATCCGCATCATGTGCCCGGAAAGGGCGGTCTCTATGGGCATGTTATCTTCGGTCTGGCGTTCGTGGTACAATCCCCCGATCCCGCGATATGTCGGTAACCCGGATTCTGCCGAGATTCCGGCACCGGTAATTACCAATATTTTTTCAACGGACTGGAGGATATGAATGATTTTTTCAGCGGTGGAGGCATCCAAGCGCGGCATTCAAACGATCTCCCTTCATCGTATGGATAACGGTGTGCAAACATTGCGGAATATACGGCAAAAATTGGGGTTTACCCAAATCCAGGTACGCCCGTGCAAACGACCCGGCATCGTGCAACTTGCGCTGAATCAGAGTTAGATCATAATACATCATAAATGACGCTTTTTCAACTGGTTTTCCGGTTAATTGGGCAACCTTTTTCAGATAGTGGTCGATCAATTCGATTTTCAAGGCTGCCGGTAACGGTACATATACATCCTCAATTAACGAGACCAGATCATACTGAGCCAACCCCAACCGTGCATCCTGAAAATCGACGATAAGAAGCCGGTCATCTGCCGTAACCATCAGATTGCTGGATTGAAAATCACGATGACAAAAATAACGGGGCTGGCTTGCTAAGTGGCGGATTATCTCCCCATAAAATCGCCGTAACCGGTTGAGATCGGGTTCGGTAAATACTTTTTCTGCAAAACCGTTGATCACGTATTTTTGCAGATGTACATCCCATTCAAACCAGAATTTGGAGGTGTCAAATGCGCGGGTAAAGGCGGCACTAGGTGCGGGGGATTGGCTAAATTGCATCTGAGCGATCATCTCAACTGCTTGAATATAAAGGCGTTTTATTCGTTCTGATTCGACACCGTCTTCTTGCACGACTTTTGTGAGCGGTTGGTTTCCGGCATCAGATTGTAAAATGAGATGCTGGTTTTCATCATAGGCAAAAACCTGCGGAACGGGGATATGAATTGCATCTAAATATTTCTGAATATCTAGGAAATCATCAAATGTTGTTTTATCTTGAGTGTGGGATACAATGAATGTTTGTTCTCTCAGGTGTACCCGAAAGTACTGGCGAGCAGAGGCGCCCGGAGTCAATTCATCGATGGCATCAAGGGGTTGGTGGGTGTGGTTTTCAACAAAGGTGCGGATGGTATCTAGCATAATGTTTTCGGGCGGCGGTGAGGGCTTCTGGTGTACCGATGTCGTTCCAATAACCATCATAGATGAATGCGCCGATAGCCTGCCGGTCACGGAGTGCCGGCAGATGGAACGTGGTGATAATATCCGAGAATGTGGGGGTTAGATACTGAAATACCAGTGGCTCACAGATCATAATCCCCATGCCGTGCATTAAGGCTGAGTGGGGAGCAGTGTTACCCAACTGCTCGCGCAGATCGATTACCCGGTTGCCTTGCACGCGAACTGTCGGCTGCTGATTCCGACGGGGTTCCCGAACGGCGAGGGTCGAAATTACCGACTGTTGGCGGTGGAAATCAATGAGCGTGGTGAGGGGAAGATCGGTCAGAATATCGCCATTGAAGATCAAAAAAGGGGCGTCGCCAAGCCACGGTTGTGCCCGCTTGACTCCACCCCCTGTGCCTAGAATTTCCGGCTCTTCGGAATAGGTGATGTGTACCCCAAATGCGGTACCATCGCCTAACACGGCTTGGATCTGCCCCCCCAAATAGTGCAGATTGATCACGATTTCGGTAATCTGTGCCTGTTTTAGCTGGTCTATAATGTGCAAAACCAGGGGCTTACCACCAATATCTATCAGTGGTTTGGGGATGCGGTCTGTCAACGGGCGCAAACGTGTACCAAACCCAGCCGCCAGAATCATCGCTTTCATTTAGGGTTCTTCCAAAACGACCTTAGCGGCAGTTACCATCACTTCTGGGTTCAACCGGATTTTATAATTGGGATTGATATAGGTGAAATGGATAATCCCTTTTGTATCCAAAATAAAAACTGCCGGAACCGGTAAGAGATTGGTATTTTCACCGCCGGAGGCTTCTTCCAGATCAATATTATGCTCGGCAAGAGCATCCAACATGTAATCTTGCAGTTCATACGCAATCCCTAAGGCTTTTGCACCGGTCATTTTACTGTCCGAAAGGAGCGTATAATCCAATTTGTGCGTTTCGGTGCTCTTTTTTAGTTCACTGGGTTTATCGGGGCTGACGGCTAAAATCTGGTAGCCCAACTGGATCAATTGCGGATAAACTTCCTCGATCTGTCCCAATTGCATATTGCAGAACGGGCACCAACCGCCCCGGTAGTAGATTAAAATGGTCGGTTGTTTTGAAACTGCCGCCTTCAAATCAAACGATTCGCCCTCGATGGTGGTTAAGGTGATTTGCGGTAATTCTGCTCCCATTTTGATGGGGCAGATATCTTCAGCAGAAGCCGGTACATCTGCGGCTACAGCTACAGTGGAGATAATACACAAAAAGAATAAGATAAACACGGGACGGGACATGGGTCCTCCTACATGGCAACTTGGTGAGAAACAACCTGCCCTATGTTGGCAGCGTGATGACCCCCCAATAATGGAAAGATAGCCGTAAGATAAGCACCAAATATCACGAGTTCCGGACAAAACTCTCAATTTTTGGTTAGATCACCCGGTCATTACCGCCATCAACCGGAATTTGAGCGCCGGTCGTTTTGGCGAACGGTGCGCCCAGCACCGCACAGGCTAACCGTGCCACATCCGCGGAGGTGACTTCCGTTTTGAGCAGGTTATTGGTTTTATATGCTTCGACCGTCATTTTATAGCGTTTAGCGCGGCTTTCCAAGACCTCCGGTGTCCACAATCCGGTGTCAAACACGGCGTTGGGGTGCAACACATTAACCCGGATTCCCAATGCCGCACATTCCAGCGCGGCGACCCGGGCTAACTGGGTCAAACCGGCTTTTGCTACCGAATATGCCCCCGCGCCGGGACCCGGTGCCGGTACATTTTTGGAGGCGATAAAAACCACGGCGGGATCGATTCCGTGCGTTAAAAAAGGCAGGCAGGCTTGCAATACTCGCTGGTGGCTGGTCAGATTGAGTTCCAGACTCCGTTGCCACGTTTCGCCATCCATTTCGGCGAGGGTTTGGCTGCTGGGGAAGATACCGGCGTTGCTGATTAGCATATCCAGCCCACCAAATTGCCGGATGGTGGTTTCCAGTGCGTGTTGTACCGCTTCCGGATCGGTGACATCGCTTGTGATCCCTAAAATAGAGTTGGATTCAAACATTGCCGGTGTTTGGGGGTTAGTGTCCAACGCCACCACCACCGCCCCCCGCCGGGCAAGCTCTTCAGTACACGCTTTTCCAATTCCACTAGCGGCACCGGTGACGAGCGCGGTTTTACCCTGAAATTCTGGGGACGTACCCCCTTTGCGCAACTTGGCTTGTTCTAACTCCCAATATTCCACATCAAAAATTTCTTTTTCGGGGAGGGCTTTCCATGTCGCCAGTGCTTCTCCCCACTGAATCGCGCGGATGGTATGTTCAACGATATCCGAGACGATCCCGATCTCCTTCACGGTTTGTCCGAAGCTGACCGTACCGTGTTTTTTCCAGACCGCCCACCGGGGGGCGGGGTCTAAACACGTTAATGTCCCGTCCGTGTTCCGGTCAAAATATTTTTGATATTTATCAACAAATTTTGTCACGTCTTCTTCCACATCGGATTCAATGATTGCCGCGGTGCGTTTGGTGCGGATCACATGATCTGGGGTGAGCGGGCCACGAGTCGCGAGGGTGCCCACATCGGAAAGTCCAGAAAAACCGACTGCCTCCGGTTGTTGATTTATTCGGGCGAGCATGGCATGACCCTTTGCCCGGGAGACCGCTTTGCGCAACCGTGCCAAATCCTCTAAAGGTAGGGGTACGGTAGGTTCTGCCGTTACCACGGCATCGGTGGCACGTTGGGCATAAAGGTATTGCTCTGCTTCATCGACCAATTGAATCATGTTTTCGTAGCTGGTACGGGCATCATCTGCAAAGGTGAACACACCATGATTCAGTAAGATCAACCCTTTCAGGGAGTTCCAATCGATGTCGTGTGTCATTTCATAGATTTTTTTTGCCAGTACGAAACCGGGCATGACGTAGGGGATAATCAACACGCGTTCTCCATAAATTTCGCGAATGCGCTCTTCACCGCTGGGTGTATTCGAGATCGCCACAACCGCGTCTGCATGGGTATGATCCACAAATGCAAACGGAATCACCGCATGCAAAATTGCCTCAACAGAGGGGTTGGGAGCCGTGGGGTCAATCATCGAGACCCGTTGTGCTTTAACCATTTCGGTATCGCTCAGTTCGTCCAACCCAATCAGGCGTTGTAACTCATTTAATCGGCAAGGCGCAAAACCGGCGGCTTCAATGGTGGCTAAATCCCAACCGCTACCTTTTACGTACAAAATATCTTCCGACTCTCCAAATCGATTTTTCACCTGTGTTTTTACGGATGTGTTCCCGCCGCCATGCATCACTAACGTCTGATCTCGTCCAAGCAGGCGGGAGGTATAGACCCGTAGCGCAAGGGGATCGCCACCAAATGAGGCGGCTTCCTCGTCATTCCATAAACTTTTCATCAGATTTCATCCTCTTTACCTAAAACAATACCTTCGCCAAAAGTGACCTTTTAGGCTGTATGAATAGCGCCAATTCCGGCGAGATGGTTTTTGATTTGTTGAATTAAAATTGGGTGAGCCAA
>RFFQ01000168.1 GCA_003697105.1 Gemmatimonadota bacterium
CCCTTGTCTTTTGAGAAATTTGACCCTGTTATTGATTCCTTCGACAATGCCATTTGAGACCCTGTTGATGAAGAAATTCAAGATATATTCTTTGTAGTTTTTCAGTGTTTTCAAGAACAGTTTGACGTATACATTATTGAGGGCTTCTGCTTTCTCAATCCAGGCATTGAGTCGATTTTCGCCTTCGTCTCGCTCAAGCATTTCATCAAAGATAGCTCGGAATTCCTCTTTGAGTTGATAGACCTTTTCCAACTCTGGTGAACATTTGAAAGCCTTTTCCAGCAGTTGTTTTTCGTCGTCATAAAGCTTATCCGGATGTTTTAACAGCGCCCAGCGTAAATACTTGAGCCTGACTTCATCCGGAAATTCTTTCCGTAAAGATTTGCGGCATCTGTCCAGAGCCGTATTGATGTGGTTGCTAACATGAAATCGGTCTACAACAATGACTGCGTTAGGCATTCGTTCTTTGGCAACGGAGATAAATCCATCCCACATATCACAGGAAAATACGGTGATTTGCTGTAGAAATGATTCCCCGAATTTTTCCTGCATATATTTGATAATAAAGTCCTTGTTTCTCTGTGATAGTACATCGATGACACATGCTCGTTGAGGCGTCTTTTTCAACCCTCTTCAGACATCACCGACCGGTGCTTCCCGCAAAATTCAAACAGAGACGATGGTCACCCGGCTGGTTTTTTTTTGCTCAATTTCAGCTCTTTTTTCGTTTCAATAGCTGATATTCTGCGTCGAACACGTTCATTTTGCGGACGGTCTCCTTGTCAGATGGGGGGTAAAATTGGGTTTACACCTCAAAACAAATCTGATATAATGGGTCTGTCAAGGGTGAAGCGTTTGCGTCGAACGGCGACGTACCGCCAACACAAAGGACGGAACGCTTCACTCGCTCCCTCTGCGAGAGTCCGCGAGTCGTGTAAACGGCTCGGAAAGTAAGATAGACATCGTTATCCCCCTTAATTTATCATCTTTTTTACCCCAACGGAGTAGAGTGATGAACGCCACCCTCATTTATTATACCCATTTTACCATTGGGATGATCATCGCGTTATATGCGATTTTAGTTTTTACCTTAGATATGCTTTCCAAAGCGCACGATCTGGATTCGGAGACCTTCAAGACGCTCAATGAGCGGCTTTTTTGGACTGTCTGGATCGGCAATTTTATTGTTCTTGCCGCCCTTCTCACCGGTGGCTATTTGGGTACACCCTATTTTAAGCTCAAATCGACATGGATTTTTGGGAAGGTACTCGGCTATCTGTTTCTGGCTGGGATCATGGGGATGATGGGCACTCGCCTCCTGAAAAAACGGCGGAACGCCCTTGCAGCGAATGATCTACAACAGGCAGGTCACCTCTCTAACCATATCCACCGGTTTGCCTATCTCCAATTGATAGGGGTTTTGCTGGTCATCGGATTTGCTTTCAGCCGGCGGATATTCCCGAAATTGATCCTACCCCTGTTTTGAGGAAACCGCACGCTTTCAGTGCCCCATTTGCGGACGTTGCTGGCACGGCACAGACCCGCAAATGGGGTTCGTAGCCCCGAACCAAGTAAATTATGTAAATATAATTATAGAGGATCGCCCCCTCCAATGACCTTTAATCCCCCGTTGATACCGGCAACCTTGATCAAACGATACAAGCGATTTTTAGCCGATGTTATGCTGGAAAACAACAAACCGCTTACCGTACATTGCCCCAACTCCGGTAGTATGAAAAGTTGCATCCAACCCGGATGGCACGTAATGATCAGTGACAGCCAAAACCCCAACCGTAAATACCGTTATACCTTGGAAATGGTACATAACGGCACATGCTGGATCGGTGTCAATACAAACCGCCCCAACGCCATCGTGGAAGACGCCATTTTAGCCGGAAACATCCCGGAATTAAGCGGGTATGAAGAGATAAAACGGGAGGTGAAATACAGCCAGAATAGCCGGATCGATATTTTATTGAAAAAGGCAGACCAGCGGTGCTATGTGGAGGTCAAAAATGTTACGTTAGTGGAAAATGATGGCTTTTACAAATTTCCAGATGCGGTCACCATCCGCGGGCAGAAGCATTTGCAGGATTTAGCCCAGATGGTTGCAGAAGGGCATCGCGCCGTGATGGTTTATCTCATTCAGCGGAGCGATGGCACCCTGTTTACCCCCGCCGATGCGATCGATCCGGAATATGGCAAATTACTGAGAGAGGTACATCAAAAAGGGGTCGAAATCCTGCCCTACCGCGCAGAAGTGACCCCAGAGTGTATCCAAGTTGTGGAGAAAATCGCTCTAAAATTGTAGGCGATCTTAGGGTAACACGGCGGAAAGTGAAATCCGGTGAGCATTCCCCAAATCGCTGTCGTTATCCATCATAAAGGCATAATCGAGTTTGAGCCGGTCAATATTGATACCCACACCGGCAGAGTAGATAAATCGTTTATCCACATCCACCACACGAGACAGCCCGAACCGCATCATAAACACATCTTCCAGCCCGCGGAGGGGCAGACCCAATTCGCCACCACCGGTCACCCGCTTGATCACTTCTTCTTCGCTACCCGACAGGTCTATTTCCGTCCGTAAGAAATTCAGCGGGACAAAGGCGATTCCCACCGCATACTTAAAGGGGGAACGCTGTTTTTCTTTATTTTTATCCCAGTTGACTTGCGTGAAAATATCTCGCAACATCATCCCTAAACCAAATCGCTGATCCGGCCAAACGGAGATCCCCCCATCGACACCAAATCCGGTGGCGTTACCATCGGTTAAATCGGAATTCACCAGTAAAAATTTGCCGGTAATCCCTGCCGAGACGTAATCGTTTAATCGGCGAGCGTAACTGTAAGAGAGGGTGTTTTCCAGCCATGATTTTTCATTCTGGTTGGCATCCGTCAGTTCGGAGGAGCCCAACGCTACCCAGCTCAACCCGGAGGCACCGGTACCGGCATCCGGCAAGGCATACGCCACATAGCCGTTATTGATGACCTCATACAGATTGGCATACATAAACGTCACTTCCCGCTGGGTCAGATAGCCCAATCCGGCGGGATTCCAGTACGTGGACGACGCATCATCTGCCAGCACTAAAAACGCACCGCCCATACCTAACCCCCGCGCGCCGACACCAATCGGTGCAAATGCCCCCTCAAAATTGGAGGACGATGTCATCGAACCTTGTCCCCACCCGGCGGCAGGGCACAGCAACACAACACTGAGCAACATTACTACTAAGCTACGCATGCGACTATCTCCACTTAGAAAAAGATGAAGGATGAAGGCAGGATCAAGTGTACGAGCCCGCCTTCATCCGTCAGGTTATTGAAGCACCGCACCTACTTTTTTGTAAACATCTTCCGCACCTGAGGTGTAAGAGACGCGAATGATAAACACATACAGCCCATTATTAACCTTATCACCGTTGTCATTGAGACCATTCCAATCCATACTGATCGCGATACCTCGCTCAACGGAATCAAAGAAACCATCCCACGGCACCGTCGCCACCAGATCACCCGCCGCATTGTAAATGCTGACTTCAATCTGATCAATCTGCTCTTCGGACACATCCTTGAACCGGATCAAAATTTCCTGTTCGTCATTCGGCTGCGGAATGGGACTTGCCACAAAGACGGCATCTTCGGTTACGCGGTAGCCGCGCATATCTTTGCCATCGGTGGTATATTGGCGATAATTCTGACCTTCTAACTGTCCGGTCATGTATTTTCCTTCATTACCCGCACCATCAAAGACCCGCACGCGATATTTGTTCTTGCCATCGTCCATAAAGACCCAAATGTCAAACGGTACAAATTCCGCACCCTGCGCAATCGTAGCCAGATTGGTCTTAGACGGATACCACGTGCCATCTTTTGTGGCTTTTGTGACCGAATGGGTTGAGAGGACGGGGCGGTCATAACTGCCGCCGGATGACGGACGCACGCCCGGATTATCACCCGTGAAGATCAACTGGCGCAGAACAAGCTCCCACACATCATCATCAACTTCACGCTCGATAAAGAGGGTCGAACCGTTTTCGACCATACCCCAGAAGTGCGCCGAATCCCCGCTGGTCTCAAAGTAGAGTTCAAATTGCTCGTCATCCAGTGCCGGCGGCTGGTTATCAACCGTCATGACCAGACCTTCATACACCGAGATCAAGTTGCCGGTGGCACCCGCGTACATCGTAATCGGGATCGTATCCGTTACCGGCGCAACAAATCCCAGTTGGTTATTCACATCGATCACATAGGTAATGTCAAAATAGCCATTACCGTTGGGGATGATTTCCAGATCGTCATCGACTGGGATAGGTCCGGAACTCCGCTGGAATTGGTTATCCACTCCGCTAAAGTCGATATTTAAGCCCTGCACGATCTGGTCAAACGTGTTCCAGATGGAGCGGATTTGCACCCGGTCTCCGTTTTTGTACACGCCGCGCAAACCGACCGGACGTTCATCGATAAAGTCTGTGCCACCGGGTACTACTTCCGGCGTCATGGAGGTAAAGTAGAAGGTAGAAGTAAACGGCAGACGCATATCATTCCCTAAGCGGTCGGTCAACGTGACCCGAATTGTGTACTGTCCATCAACCGACCCATCTGCGGGCAGGGCATCATCAAACAGATAAACAAAGGTATTGTTATCACTGAACGCCGCCCGCCCTTCTACCGGACCTGCCGGACCTTCGACCGAAAAATCGTAGCCATTCACCTGATCAATGCCGACCCCCGGAATGCCATACGTGCGGGTAATATCGGTGACGGTTACTTCAACCCGGTCAAAGCTGACATCAATATTTGCCTCATTTGCCGGAGTCACACTTGTTACCCGTGGCGGGCGCGTATCGTAGAAGAAACTGCGTGCCCCAGAGACCGTGTGTGGCGATGGTTGGGCACGATCAACCGCATCGACTTCAATGATGTACTCTCCGTTCCATTCCTCAGTGGTACCGAGAGCGCCGTCACCAATCAGCAGACTCAAACGACCGTCACTATATTGCTTGGTACCGGCAATCTCCTGCTGGGAGCCATCCGGTAAGATGCGGATCAAGCGAATTTCCGAATTTTCCACATCAATACCGGCGCCGAGGTCTTCCAGTTCCACACTCACTTGGGTGACATCTGCTGTTTTCCAGCGGGTGATGTCGGTGGGTTGGGTTCCAACGGTATCCGCCTCCACATAGTAGCTGAGGAGTCTCGGTGCCGCGTTGTCGTAGATGAAGTGATACCGGTCGGGTACCTCCACCACATTCCCCCCGGCATCGGTCAGCGTTCCTTCGATCACATACAAACCTTCTTCTGT
Organism: Gemmatimonadota bacterium; assembly: GCA_003697105.1. GTDB lineage: Bacteria > 4572-55 > 4572-55 > J002 > J002 > J002. The sequence continues at coordinate 5,312 of RFFQ01000168.1, forward strand.
GATCGGTTCGTTGCTCAAATCGATATACGCACTATCCACATCTTCATTAAAACGGAAGGTCGTGTTGGTCAGACTTCCATTCGGACCGGTAATCGAATACTCCAAGAAGGTGATTCCGGCAACCACATCCGCATAGGGATTGCTATCGGAAATTTCCAAAATCAACTGGGTAATCGGTTGTCCGTTGTTATCCAAGCTAACCGGCTCTTCCGTGGTACGGGTGATCGGTACGGAATCGGTCTGGACATAAGCTCCGCGCACCCGCGGTGCGGTATAATCCACGATGAACGGCACGCTGTGGTAACCAAACTCGCGTAACACCAGTGCGTAATCCCGATCCGAGATCTCCAGCAGGTGTTCTTCATATTGCTCGTAACGGCGGGCGTCCATATCAAATTCCATCCCGGGCAGTTCTGGCTGAACGTCTGGCATATTTGGTTCGCGTTCCGGCAGGCGGATCGATTTTTCAGGGGTATTCTCCTGCAGTTCTACCGGTTCAACCGTGCCTTTGTGAACCGTGCCCGCCTCACGGATAGACTTGCCCGGTTCTGGCATGGTTTCACGCGTCACTTCATCCAGTGATTTCACCGCTACTTCTGGCTGGAATGCCAGCGCTTCCGGCACGGCTTTGGTTGCTTCAATGAGCGGCAAGCCCCGATCCGCCGGTGAAGGCGGTACTAGACCCGGTAAGACCGAGACATTGATCGAATTGCCGTTGAGGTCATTTGCCCGTACCCAAATATAATAGAGACCGTCCATCGTTCCATCGGTTTCAATTGGGTTGGGGGATGGAACCCTTGCTCCCATCGTCACGATGTTATTCTCTTCATTGATTGAATACCCGAAGCCCACCAAGGGTATTTCACCCAAATTGGCTTTTTCGAGTTTCATATCAAAGCTAGAGACATCAAAACCGATGTAATTTTCCGGTTGTTCATTGACCGTCACCGAGAAGCTCCCCACAATATCGGTGGTGCCCGGCGGGTTGGCATAGATGTAATGCGGTTCGGGCGAGCTTTCCGTGATGATCGCCCCTTCCACATCATAGCGATAATTGAAGCGGAAAGAGAGTGACGAACCGGTCGCACCATTGCCCAAATTATCCACCGGCAAGACCCGCACTTGATATTCACCCAGTTCGGTAATTGCCCCGCCTGCCGGACGGAACTGAATGGCATGATAGACCGGAATTCGCACCACCTGACCTTGAATCTGCTCCCCACTAGGACTGATCAAGACGATGTTCGAGGCATCAAAATTGACCCCCACACCCTCAAAATCATGATCGTACACATCATCGCTCAAGGTGGCAACGATGGAAGTCACCGGCTCGTAAATTTGCGGTAAACCTTCAATCAGGTTGGTGGTATCGGGATAGACATAAACTCCGGTCACTGTGGGCGCTTGAGTATCGTACACAAATGTGGCGGTATCGGCACGGGTGGCGGCATTACCCAACTCATCCACCGGATGAACGTGGATTGTGTAAACCCCATCCGCCGAACCATCCAATGGTAAAGTGGTATCAAGCTCATATTCCAGCGTAGAGGCAGAAGATGGATTCTCCGGCGAGAAGGTGCTAAAGATGAAGCGATCCCGCGCGGCAAAATCCCCTTGGCTGGAAACCGAAATCCGCAAGCCAGCCACTTCCAGTGTCGAGCCGCGTGTACCGATGGCGACTTCACCGGAGTTGGAACCAAAGACAATATAATCATTGGAATTGATAAACCGGATAACCCAATCTTCCGTGGCAAGCTCCGCTCCATCGCCCAACGGACGCACGATGATATTCCCACCCTCAGAGCCAACGTCTGACCGGAAGACCACATTGGAGATGGTCGCCACCTCTACCGGATAAGTTTCCGGCAAGGAGACCGTTAGTGTACCACTCAAGGTATTGCCAAACGGGTCCGTAACCCACATATCGGACGCCTCCGGATCGAGGAAGCTCTCGTTATCCATTGCTTTTGCCCGTACGGATTCCACCGGGATGTTGGTCGAATCGCCACCGCTTTCCGGCGTTGGAAAGATTGCGATTTCCGCCGGGATAGTGTACGGATGGGCGACATCCTTTGCCACGCTAAAATAGACCGTGTCTGGGGTGGCAAGATTGCCGTTCAGGTCTTGGGTACGAACAATCATCTGGTATGTGCCATTAAAGAGCGGTCGCTCATATTCGGCAATGTGGAAGACCAGCATATCGCCAAACACCCCGGCACGCTCTAGGTCGATCACATCTGCCGGGAAGATCGAATCTCGCAGGGTGATGGTGGTGGCGTCAAAATCCACCCCGGCCGTGTGCCAGCTAGAGCCACCATCCCGAATAATGGCATAGACACTATCCGGAGCGGTACTGTACGGTAGACCGTTATTTTCATCCGGGAAGGTCGAGATAATCGTTGGGCTAACGGTATCAAATCCATAACGGAAGTTGAACTGACTCGATCCCACATTACCGGCAACGTCTCTCAAGGTTACGCGTACCGTTACCAGATCATCTGCTTGCGGCACGGAATCCCCAAAGGTGAAGACAACCAACGATGGACTCTGAATCGAGGTGTAGCCCAAATAGGTACGGCCTCCGGCGGTGGCGTACACATCTGCCGAATCCAGACCCGTACCGGTATAATGCAGACTATCCGAGACACTCAATTCAATTTGGGAATTGCCCGGCACTAACTCATCGATGATCAAGGTAGGCTCGCTAAAGGAGAGTTCAACCGCATCCAACATCGCCCGGGTGGTGTATGGGGCTTGGGTATCCACCGTGAAGTAAACGGAATCCACGACCGCCAGACTGTCCACATCACTGCCGCCGTTGCCACTCAGGTCAATCGGCTGGACAAGCATCAGATATTCACCGTCTGTCGAACCATCCGGCAGACCCAGCGCCGGCTCAGGGCGAAAACCGAGATAACTAAAGGAGCTGGTTTCGCCGACCGTGGTGAAGACAAAGTAATCTCCCGCGTTATAATCAGAGGCAAAGACGGTAAAGCGCAAGACGCCGTTATCGGTGGTAAAGAGCTGACTCACCTGACCCGTACCTTGCGAACCGGAACGGGTTCCAAACACTTGGAACCGGGTTGCCGTTTGCCCCGGTGCCGCCACCATCGTGATGATCCAATCTTCGGTTAGGACTTGAGATGGTTGAAGCATACTCACGGCGCTCATCTCCCCGCTGTTGCTGTTGACCGGCGGCATGTCGATAAATTCCGGCGAGGTTACAAATGCTTGACCGGTACTCACCCGTTCAAAATAGAAGGGCGTACCGCTAATGGGTTCCTCAGTTGCCGCATCCAGCACTTGAATTTGTTCACCCAACCGCGAGAGGTCAATACCGACACCGGCTTCTACAATCTGCGCACTGGTGGTATCCAGCGGCGCCATATCGGCATTGACAATCGCACCGTCCACCGGATTTGTGCGGCGAATTACCGGCGCTTGGCTATCCTGCGTAATCACGAAGGAAATCGGATCCGTCTCGGTGCTGTTGCCGTTGCGGTCAGTCATTACCACCGAGAGTTCATATTGCCCGTTCAACAAAACGGGGTCAGCCGGTACAAAATAGACCGTGTCACCGGCTTCACTGTAGAACGTCACATGTGGCATTTCCAGACCTGCCGGATTGATAATCCGTAGATAAGTGGTATCCGGGTTCGTCCAGATACCCGCCGGTTCACATGATGCCGAGCCGCTGAGGTCTTGGAGAGACGCCCAGAAGCGCGGGACGCTACCACCCGGCTCAATGACCAACACTTGATATTCCACCGGGAAGGTTGCCAGTAGTTCCGGTGGGGTAGTATCAATGCCGTAATTGAACGTAATCAGCTCGGTGCGGCTGTTCCCCGCCAAGTCGGCACAAGTAACATAAACTCGCACTTCACCTTGAGTTTCCGGTACGGTGAGGAAAGCATATTGCAGTTCATTTAGATTCACTTCCACCAGATCAAGCGCCATGCTATCGCCATCTGCCGGCAGGAAGGAGGCACTCACAACCACGTCCGCCACATTGAACCCAGAGCCGGCAAACTCACCAACGGCATCACTGATTGCCAGATCAAGAATGGTTTCATTGGGGAGGATTTCCAGACAGATGTCATCCCCATTTTCAAAGGGAATACCACCCAATTGTTGATCCGATACGTGCGGCGCTTGGGTGTCATAAATGAACGGCAAGGTCAGCAGTTCTGCCTGATTGCCATTCACATCCACCGGTTGCACCTGAATGGTGTAATTGCCATCATCGGAGCCATCCAAGGCGAACGGTTCTTGCAGCATCCACGTCAAGGTGGCGATATTATCCACCAGATACTCTCCGGAAGCTTGACCCGGCACCAGTTGGTTCATACGGTCATACAAACCGATATGCGAGCGGGTGAAGTCAATCCCGCCGCTATAGTCCGTCACTTGCGCTGTGACCCGATCCAGTTGGGTGTAGGTGCGGAAGTAGAAACGGTCACCAATACTGTACGGCGGAACGGCTTCATTGACGGTGAATTCGTAGAAATAACTAAACGGTTGGCCCACAACCCCATTGACCGGCAGGGCACCCAGTTCTTCACCTTCAACAAAGTAGTAAGTGAGGTCTTCTACCGGATCGATTTCGGTGATCGTTACCGTCCAGCTATCGGCGGGTGCATCATCGGAAAGGGCAACCGGAGTGCTCATGGATCCGCCGGAGATCGCACCGCGATCATCAAACAAGGGGCGCGAGGCAAAGGGTAGCCGCCCGACGACACCCCGCGGCGACGCCGACAAGACCACCGGATTGACTTGATCCGTTCCGATACTAAATTGAATCTCCCGTACCGGTGCAAAATTGCCGTTGTTATCCAGCGTAGTGACGATCAGGGTGTAAAGACCTTCCGTCAAGTTGCCTGCCACATCATAAACCAGCGAATCTCCTTCTATCCGGCGATTGCCCAACGGAATCGAATTACCGGCTTCATCCACCAAACCCATAGAAGAATGGGTAAAATCAACACCCTCAATCTCACAATCGGTACCAAAATCTTGAATCAATGCCCAGACCGTCGAGAGGCTACCGAGTGAATACCCCTCTTCCGGATAGTTCGCCAATACCACCGGCGGGACAAAATCCACCCCGTAGATAAACGGTATCACGGCGGAGGTGATATTACCAGCAACATCTTGCGTGGTCACGGTGATCCGGGCTTGTCCACTCTGGCGCGGCAACGGATCGGTAAACGTGAACCGCAGTTGTTGACCGACACGGACGGTTTCACCGGCGATATCCGTGTTATTGAGACGGAATGCCACGGCGGCAGAATCAATCCCGGAAGCATCCGCCATCAGATTCACCCGAATCTGGCTACTAACCGGTGCGGCATCGGCAATAGAGACGGTTTCCACGACGAAATAATCCCCCGGATTGAACGGCTGTGAGCCTTGTTGGACTACGAAGCGGAGTGCTCCATCAGCGGCGTCAAACGGGATGCCATACTGCCCAAAGTTCGGCTCGGCTCCGGAGACAGAGCCAATGACACTGTAGGCGTTGCGCCCTAAACTGATCGTCCAGACTTCCGTTTGGATACGAGCGGGGTCTAGGATTTGAACCGGACTGAGCACCCCATTGGACGGAGTACCCACATCAACCGTATCCACAATGGTGGCACTCGCTGTGGCACCACCAAAAATAGGATAGCAGTAGAGTTGATTCTCATCCACTAAATCCAGTTCGATGTTATCCACAAAAAGAGAGCTAACGCCCGGCGCTTGGGTGTCGATGGTAAAGAAGGTACTCTCCGTGGCGGCGTCACCGGTGGTATCCTCGGCATAGACGCGGATTTCATATTGACCATCGGACTGGGGATCGGCTTCTAGCGGGGTATCCAATACCCAGCGTACCTGACTGACAGTACGGGTAGCCGAGACCGTCGTGAAGACGAAATAATCAGTTGGCTGGTATTGCCCCGGTAAGACCGTGAACGTAAAGAGCGGGTCACCATCTACCGTAATTGCGGTATATTGCTCGCTGGTGCGTCCACGTTGGGATTGCATCCCGGAGACCGAACCGAAAACAGTGAAAGAATCGGGGGAGACAAAGCTGACAAACCAATCTTCACTGCGGATGCGGTTCTGGTTTTCTGGGATGAGGGTAACAGGGGTCATGTTGCCGCTACCCGTACCGAAGAAGCGAACGGGCGATACCGCTGCTTCTGTCAGGGTGATATATTCCATTTGGGGTTGGCTACCGGCGACGCGAGTGCCATCGTGATAGAGTTCGATGGTAGCGGTTGCCAGTTGCGACCCAACCTCGGCAATGCGGGCACTGACCTCGTAGAGCGGCATCTCCGCAGCACTGAGAATCGCATCCGCCGCGGGGGTCGTGGTAAGGATGCCCGGCGGGACATTATCCGGGCGGTAAGTAAAGTATGCCGCCCCGGAGTGAGTGTAGGAATTACCGTTAAAATCGAAAATGACGGCATCAATGCGATAGCTACCTTGAGGCAGTTCCACGCCGGTGAGGTCATAGATGAGGGTAGAATTGCCCTGAATCATGGGAGCATCCAGCGGGATCAGTTGGTCTGAATCCACATGGGTCAGGCTGGCGGCGCTTCGGCTGAAGTCGATCCCAGAAACATGGGGTGGAATGGGATCACCGAGGTCACGCAGTTCGACCGCCAATTCTGTTAAGCTCCCGGTCGAAACCACCTCTCCATTTGCCGGATCGGTAGCGACCAACGTCGGAATACCGAAGTCGTAGGCATAGCGGAACGGTATCTGAATCAGATCGGTATAATTCCCCGCTTTATCGGCAATCAGTGCGCTAAGGATGGCATCACCGTTACCAGCGAGACCTTCCGTAATACTATAAACCGCTTGATCGGCGGAAATGACAAAATTTCCATCGATTGACGTATTATTAAAGAAAAGATTCATCGTCGAGCGGCTTTCTGAGAGTCCGGCGGTACGGTCGGTGAACGTGAGATAGAAGCCGACCGGCGGTTGTTCCCTTTCCTCTGCAGGAAGCGTATTAAAGACGAAGCGGTCACCCCGATTATAGCTGGTGGGGGATTGGGCGGCAAAGACACGAAATGCGACGCCGCTGCCACTACCGTCATTGTAATCATCGGATTCGTAACGAACGCCGACAAGTCCGGTATTTTCCTGTAGCCCCGTGATGGAACTCCAGACCTGATAAGCAACCGGGGAGGTAAAGCGAATCTCCCAGACATTGACAGGCGCCCCCGAGCCAACACCGAGGATGTTGACAGGTTCAGTGATGGTCATGGGGTCGGTATCGATAAAAGTCGGAATTGTGGCAAAAGCTTGTGGGAAATTCCAGCCAATGAGGTCTCGCACCACATTATCGGCAAGGAGGTCATGTTGCTGCCACTGATCCGTTGCCCAGACATCGACGGCGGCGGCATCGAGGCGCGGCGCTTGGGTATCGTAAACAAAGGGGATATCCAGTTGGCGGACATTCCCGTTGTGATCCACGGCGGTAACAGCGATGGTATAGGCACCATCATCGGCGCCATTTTCCGCGAGCAGTTCTTCCAGCACAAAGCCGACGGTGACGAGGGTATCCTGACCGGCTGGAGTATAGAGAGTATCACGTCCGACAAGGTCGCCACGGGGTCCGGAGAGGCGGACAGTGGTTTGAGCCACATCCACCCCAGCGCCACCATCCCACAGGGTAACCCGGACATCGGAAAGACGCGGAAGAATATCGACAGTAAAGCGATCACCGGTGGTATAACCGGGTTCGACCTCTTCCACTACCAGATAAAGCCCCTCACCAAAGGGGTGGTAGCCAGTGGTGGTATAAGGTACGCCGACGGTACCGATGCTATCCTGTGTACCAGAAAATGAGCCGCTGACGGTGAAGTTTTCAGACGAAATAAAATCAATGGTCCAGGTTTCCATCGGGGCGGTATCACCCACATCGAGTACCTGCATGAGACCAGCGGTGGGCAGCCCGGTATCGATAAAGCGCGGTTGGGCAGGATACGGGGTCGCATTAATAAATTGATTGGCATACGGGGTGGTGTAGAGCACCAACGGCGGAATTTGATCCGTACCCAGAGCAAACAGGGTGGTATCCTGCCGGACATTGCCGTTGTTATCCACTGCGCGGACAATCATTTGATAGACATCCGTGGGCAGGGGTTCTAGGGGTTGAACCTGAACGGTATCCCCGTGGACGGTCTTCGTTGCCGGGAAAAATTCACCCAACAGATTGTAAATGAAAATGGTCGAAGCGTCAAAGTCCACCCCAGCGATGAGGTCTGGATATTGGGGACGGGAGCGATAGGTATCTGCGAGGCGTGCCCAGAGTTGGGGTTGACTGGCTTCTACGATTGTATTTGCCGCCGGATAACGGTTGAGAACAAGCGGGGCATCGACATCATATACATATTCGATAGGAATCACCGTTTGACTGACATTCCCTGCCCGATCCACAAAGCGGATGCGGACGGCACCGGTATCGTTAATGGCGGGAGCATTCGCCAAAAGAGTAATCATAAAGAGGTCATCGCCAAAACAGACGGCATCCACCGGAATGGGTTGCCCGCCGAGAGTCATTTCAACTTGTGTGGTATCCAAATCGGGGCAGGTGGTCTGAAATTCGATGCGGTCAGATTGGTCTAAGCTCGCACCAATCACGTTCATCTGACCGGGAGTGAGTACCTGACCATCACCCCCTTCGACGTGGGAAAGCACGATGGGTTGAAAGATCACCGGTGGCTGGCTATCAATGGAAAAATCCAGAAAGGCGATGGTTTCCTGACCGGCTAAATCCGTGGCATGAACTTCCACCAGATAGGTACCATCTGCCGCTAAGGGAGTGTTAAAGACGTAGCCAAGGCGCGGCAAGCTGGTTTGTGCCGAAACGGTGGAAAAGATAAAACGATCCCCCGCCTCGTAATCCGAACCGAGAACTTGGAAGCGGAGCGCCCCGTTATCCGTCGTATAAACCTCACTGACCTGCCCGTTTGCTTGCCGCCCGGAACGTGTACCAAAAACGGTAAAGGAATCCGGTACCCCCTGTTGATCTTCAAAGATGGTGATGAACCAATCTTCAGTGCGAAGGCGGTCTTCATTCTGAATGGTCAAATTCGCGACCGTGCCCGGATTGCCCGGTAATGCCGTCACCGGCGTGACAAACGCCCCGTAGGTATTAGGCACTTCATAGAAGATCGACTGTCCCGGCGGAACATTCACCCCTTGCACACTCACATAACTCACGCTCGGGTTGGGATTAAGACCCATATTCGCATCCACAAGTTCCACCCACAGGGTATCCAGCGGCACATCCGCCTGATTGAGAATCGAACCATCTGCCGGATTCGACGTATAGACCAGCGGCGCGACATCATCTACCGTGACAGTGAAATTGACAATTTGCGGGTCGGTACTATTGCCATTGGAATCCACCCCGGTAATGGTCAATTCATAGAATCCATTCGGCAGTGGCGACGCCAAGTGAAGGGTGACTTCTACGGGGTCTGTTCCGGCGGAAATCACGAGGGAATCTCCGCGGTCATACTGCGGATAGAGCGTTCCATCATCCAAATTCAGCAAGGATAAGCTAGCGGAGGCGACTCCAGAAGGCTGACGATCTCCAATGTCGGTCAACCGTACCCACAACGAATCCAGTTGATTCGCCACAAAGACTTGTCCCTCCTGAGGATAGCTCTCCTGAATTTGCGGCGGGTCAAAATCATAGGCGTAGCGGAACCGCTGGGTAAACTGGCTGCGATTGCCGGCAAAATCCACTAATTCCACCTCAAAAGTACCAAATCCATTTTGATTAGGCAGGGCGACCTCCAAGATGACCCCCTCCAACGTGACCAGCGTATCGATAATCACGGCGGCAGGATAATCAAAGCGGAATGTGCTGGCGGCAGTATTAATCCCCGTCCCGGAAGGATTATCCGAGGCGTTCAGCCGCAATTCGACCGATTCCAACACCTGTGCCGCTTCACCGGGCGCATAGGTGCTAAACGTAAAGATGTCACCGGGGTTAAAGCGCTGGCTCCCCTGCGTAATACTAAAGAAGAACGCACTATTATAGGGTTGGTAGAGAGACCCCACCGTCCCATACGGCTGAATACCGGAAACACTGCCCACAACTTGAAATGTATTGATTCCGATAAACGTTACCGTCCAATCTTCAGTATAAATTCGTGACGGTTGGACGATGACCGGTAAAGACATCTGCCCATTGGAGGGCAACCCGTTATCGGTAAAGACGGGAGGTGTCACCGAGGCATCTTCCGTACCACCCACATAACTGCCCAGACGTTCATAGACATCCTGATCCGGTTGGGTTAAAACGGTCGAACCCACTACAATGGAATCCACCGCCGCCGGACGGGTATCATAGGTGAAATTCACAATGGATGTGCCCGGACTAAACCCATTATTATCCACGGGGGTAATTTCCACGGTGTAAAGTCCATCTTGCGAGCCATCTTCCAGACGCGGGGTATCAAGTTCCCAACGCAAGACCACCGTATCTCGACGACCCGGCGTAAATTCCTCAAATAATTGTTGCCCGTTCACTAAATTACCATCAGGATCATACAACCGGATGGTGGAGGCTTCCACATCGACACCGACCCCCTGATGATCGGTAATTGTTGCCGAAACGGCACTTAAATTGGAGAAAGTACGGAAGCGGTAAACATCCCCAAAACCAAAGCCGGGGATAGTTGGGGTCACCATCAACTCAACTCCTGAGCCAACGGCATAGGTATCCGATTGGTACACCTGACCGACCCGTCCACGATTGCGTTGCAACCCGGCCAGAGAACCCCGCACGGTGTAAGTGGTATCACTGGTAAAGCGCACTTCCCAGCGTTGGGAGGGGGTATCAGCCCCGACGTTCCGCACGGTCAACCGCCCATTACCGCCCGTCACACTGCCGTAATTCACAAAGACCGGTTCTGAAGCATAACTATCCCCATTGATCACTGCCCCATCTGCCGGACCGGACGCTAAAATCTCGGGCGGTACAAAATCATAACCGATGCTGAAAAAGACCGTATCTTCTAGCGTATTGGCGTTAAAATCGACCAAATCCAGCCGCAACTGGTATTCTCCATTGGTCAACGGGTCGGGCTGCCCGTTATCACGAAGATAGATAAACAGGGTATCCCCGCGGAACGCCACTTCATCGGGTTCAATGGGGGTTTCCGTGGAATCCAAGAGGGTGATCGAACTAACAGCGGGATCGACGCCTGCGGTCTGCCATTGGTTCCCAACATCACGGAAATTCACCCAGAGGGTATCTACCGGGTCATCAATAATCGTAGCGTTATTGGGTGGGTAGGAGGCCACCACCACCGGCGGTTCAAAATCCCGCCCGTAGGTAAACCGGACGGAATATGCCTCGCTGTTCGTCCCGTAGTCCTGTAAACTCAGGATGAAAAAGCCATCCAAATTAAATTGGCGCAAGGTATCTCGTACCCCAAAACGCAAATGGTTCTCATCCGCGCTCACTGTTCCATTGACCTGTTCATTTTCAAAATAGAATAGAGGCGCGCTATTATCCGGGTCAAAACCGGTTCCGGCAAACGGAACTCTCTGTGATTCATCTTGGATTTCCGCCACAAACCACGGTTGCTCTTCCTGACGGAGTGCGCTCAAATCTGCCGTAATCACATTTTCGCGCCAATTTGTCAAACTCAGCGTATCCACAATACTATCAGGATGCCCCACCGCAAAATAGACCGCCACCGGATACGGTGCTTCGGTATCAATAATAAATTCAGCGGTATCTACCGGTGCGGCATTTCCGGCGCCATCTTCTGCGTAGGTTCGCAACTGGTACACCCCATCCTGACTGCCATCCGGCACGCTACCCAACGGATAAATCGGCGGATCGGGCGTAAATCCCAGATATTGCGTATTGCGCGTTGCCGAGATTGTGGTAAAGGTAAACTCATCACCCGCATCGTAGGCGGCACCGTTGACAATAAAACTAAATGCCGGCGCACCGTCCAACAACACCACATATTGTTCGTTCACATGGCCGGAAGCCTGATTTCCGGAGACCGTACCGTACACATTAAACGTGGTAGCGGTTTCCATGATCACCCGCCAATCTTCGGTAACCAACCGTTCTGCGCCACCGGGTTCAATTTGCGGGTGTAGCATCGAGCCACTCGGTGTCGACATCCCTTGATCGTGGAAGATCGGCTCCGAAATAAACGCCCCATGCCCCGGCGCACTATAGTGGAAGTTCTGCCCGGATAGCGGGTTTGCGCTGATGTACGGCGGTGGCATGACGGAAATATAAGAAGCACCGTAATTCAGACCCACATTGGCATCGATTACCTCTGCCGCGAGGGTATCCAAATCCGCCAACCGGTCTGAAAAGACCACATCCCCATCTGCCGGAATCGTACCCACAATTACCGGCGGAGCATTATCGAACGTGACTGAAATTTCAGTCTCATACGGGGGTGCCAGATGATTATTCAAATCTTGAGCGTAAACCGTTACGGCATAATTACCATTGGATAACGCGCCATCTGCCGGAATCCAATAAAGCAGACTATCACCGATCAAGCCTTGATCCGCCGCCGGGAGCAGTTGATTTGAACCCAACGCAACCACTTCCATAAAGGAAGCCGGGCTAAGACCCACCGGCGTCATATCCCGGTCGCGCACAATCGCATACAACGTATCAATTGGCGACCCACTATAGCCTTCGGGGATAGTACGAACCACCACCGGCGCGGCGTGGTCATACTGGTAATCAAACGCAACATCAATTTCGGCAATATTCCCTGCTCCGTCGATCAGGGTTAATCTTAACATACCTTGACCATTTCCACCGGGGGCGCGATCAAAGGTATAAGCCAGTGAATCACCCGCGACCGTAACAACACCTACCGGCGATTCACCCACGAAGGGGTGATCAAAATCGACCGTTAGCGTTGACAGCCGGTGGTTCAATTCGCTGGCATCCGGCTGGACAGTCACTTGAATAGCGGTTGGGGTTGCTCCGCTAATTCGTTCGGCAAATTGTTCAAACACAAATTTATCGCCCAAATTGTATTGGGTGTTATTCGCCGCCGCTTGGACGGTATAGGTAAAACCTTCATTAACGGTATAAGCCTGACCCACTACCTGATTCTCGGTCACCAATTCCCCATTTTGATAGACATCGTAATGGCGCGCGCCGGTAAAGATCAATTCCCAATAGATGTCACTTTCGGGGCTAACCGTGCTATTATAGACGAGTGACATCTGCCCTTGGGTTACCCGTCCGGCATTATCCACAAACGTGGGACGGGTCGCAAAGGTGGGGGTAACATTGCCTTCTGCGAGTTCGGTCACAATATTGAGTGATGCGGGTTGTAAGACCTGCGAACCCCAACGGAGTTCGGCAATTTCCGGCATTTGCGTATCAATGGTAAAGGTCGTCGTATAGACCGGCGCCACATTGCCATTCCGATCCACCGGCGTGATCGTCATTGTGTAGTCACCATCGGCTAAGGGAGCATCCGGTACCAGCGCCACCCAACTAAAATTACTGCCAAAATTTGGTACAAATGTGCGAATGGTATCCAACGTGACATTGGTAATGGCAATCGTCGTGGCATTCAAGTCAATCCCGGAGCCACCATCATCCCCAAAAGCGACCGGGATCACGGTGAGTGGTTCGGCAACCGTGCTGAGATGAAAGGCATCATCGATGCTGTATCCCCCACCTGTGCCCCGAATGCGGAAGCGAATCCCATCACCGGTAGCAAAGGTGTTAGACTCATAAATTTGACCCACACGACCGTTCTGTTGGGGTCCGGAGACCGACCCTTCCACCGTGAACGTGGTGCTGGTAATCATGGTAATGACCCAATCTTCTGTGGTGGAATAGGGCCCAACTTCCAAATCTTCCAAAATGGGGGTTGTGGGGTTCCCGGTATCCACAAAAATCGGGTCTGTCACATACAGATTCGCGCCGGCGGCAGTGCCATTTGCCGGAGCAACCGCCAGCACTTGCGGCGGAGTCACATCATATTGGAACGTAAATGGTGAGACCACCGTCGCACTATTGCCTTCCACATCCACCGCGTAAACCCGAATAAAATAGTCACCATTTTCCGCTTCGGTATCCAGCGGATCATCCAGAGAGAGCACTAAGCGACCGTTTGCCGGTTCAGGGGTCAGCGTGCCCGACAGCGCTTGCCCGCCGGCATCTTGCAGATCGATATGGGAATGATCCCAATCGACACCGGCACCGCGCCCTTCACTCAATTCAGCGATAATCTGACCGATTTGCGATTGGACCAGCGAATCGGGAGCTGGAATAGTCCTTACGACCGGCGCCCGGACATCTAGATTGAAGAGGAAGGAAGCTTCATAAGCCCCTTGGATGGTATTTCCGGCAAGGTCGTAGGGTTGAACTTGGAAGTAATATTCTGCATTTTCGAGCGCTTCGACCGGTTCAAAATAGATCACGGTATCCCCAACGGCGGTTTTGGTACCGGAAATTTCCGCGCCGGTTTCAGATTCAAAAAGCCGTATAGTTGTCCGCACCACATCAATTCCGGACGCCTCTGGATGAGCCAGACGGCTCGCCGGTACCGGGTCATTCAGGCAAACTTTGATGCGGAAAGCGTTACCTAGAATGGAGTCCACAATGGCACCCGGTTGCGGGTAGAGACACGCCTCTACAATATCGGGGTCAATGGTATCAAAGATGAAGGCGGAGGTATCCGGCGGTGCTTGATTGCCGAGCGAATCCTGAGTTGTAACCACAATGCCATAACGCCCATCCGCGGAGCCATCAATCGGTAACGGTAAGAAGTTGAGTACCAAGAGGGAATCGCCCTGAGTCGTTTTGGTAACCGGCACACCTCGCCAGACATCGCCGGCAGAGAGTAGTGAATCCGCTGTTGGAATCGCCAGTTGGATGGTCGAGGTTTGGACATTCGCCCCAATGCCAATCCCATCATTCAATAGGGCGGAGACCGACGAAATGGGTTGATTTTCCGCACTATTCACCGGCGGAAGAGTCGCGACAACCAGTGGTGGTGTATCATCAAAGCGGAAGGTAGAAGTCGCGGTTGTGAAGTTACCGTCGCGGTCATAGGCCTCAACGGTGAAGGTGTAAGTACCGTCGCCTTCTAGAGCTTCGGTAAGGGTGAGATAGATCGTATTAATGCCATCGGTAGAGCGGACCCCATCCAGAGATTCACCGCTTGGGCTGAGCAGGGTGATGGCGGAATTTTCCAGATCGACACCGAAGCCGGGGTTGCCGAGATCACCGCCATCCTGTAGTTGTGCGGAAAGGACAAGCAACGAGTCCACGGCTTGGTTAAGCGCCGGATAAAACTGGGTGACGGCGGGTCCAGTGGTATCGCGTTCCATACGGAGGTTTCGTTCTGCCCGGCTGGGTACGGTTTGGGAGAGAGCTTGGGCAAGAACGATAATTTTATACGTACCTTCACTGAGTCTTCGTCCGTTGGCATCATTACCGGTCCAGAAGATGGTGTGCCCTTGGTCTTCCGTGGGGAAGCGAATACCGGCATCAATGGTTTGAAGGAGTTCATCAACGTAGTACGTGCCAAAGGTAAAGACATCGCCGGGTTCAAAGGGGGTAGTACCGGAGTAGATGGCAAATTCCAGCCCATAAGTGGAATTCGTATAGAGACCTTGGTCAATGGTAAAGGTATCAACAATGGTATAAGCTGAACCGGTATCCCGATAAGCAAGTGCCCATTGGGTACCTTCAGCGGAGATAGCCTCCACGCGCCAGTCATAGGTGCGGGCGTTGGAACCATCGGTTTCTACGAGGGTCATGCGCCCTTTACCCGGAGAGGGGTTGGCTGATTGGAATTGAGGAATCGTGGCGGCGGTGGTGATGGAGCGGACTTCTATCTCGACTTCGCTTTGGCGGTCCACCTCAAAGGTGATGTCGGCACCGTGACCGTTTTGCTGGACATTTTCGATGGTGACGGCGACATCAATGCTGATATTGAGTTGTTCGGTAACTTGGCTGGTGACACGGTTTCCAGCGACATCTTGCCCATCGATAATAAAGTTATAAACACCGTTGGGCATGGTTTCACCGTTGGTATTGGTACCATTCCAGCTGACAAGCCCACCGTCATTTTCATCAGCGGAGAAGGTGAGTTGGCGGGTGATATTGGGGTCACTGGAATTAATGATGGTGATGGTACCAATGATATTTTCGGTGACGCCAAAGCGGAAGCGAATATTGCTAGATTGTGATGGAGGCGAATAACAGGTATAGAGACGTTCTCGCCCGAGCCAGACCGTGGGACAGACAGGCTCATCATTATCGGAGTCAACGATAAAAGAGGGACGTTGATTATCAATGACAAACGTTCGTTGGATGGCAGATTGCCGCGAATCCGCCTGAATGATGATGGTCATGGTATCGGGGTCGGTACCGGGTTGATTGAAGTGGAAGTCATCGCTCGGGTCTTCTGGAGTACCGCCATCATGCGTGCCGTACCAGACAAGGGTATTTTCGCCGGAGTTATTGGGTGCTGGTGGATTGGAGCGAGCCACGGTGGTAATTTGGATGAGATCACCGGCACGAAACGGAGTATCACCATGGACAACACGGAACATCAAGCGGGCATCGGTAAGAGGAGCGGTTTCGGGTTGGTAATTTTCATTGATCCAGTACAGTTGGTTGGTGGAAAGGGGTTGCCCGTTATTGACCGGGGTTTGGATCCCATTTCCATCCGTGAAAGTAAGACGAAATTGGGTGGAATCATCAAAAGCGACCGTCCACTCGCCGGTGGGCGTCGAATCATCAGAGACGGCGAGGGTATCCACAAAACCATTGCCGGTATTGTTAGGATTGATAGTCACACAGGAGACAAAGGCTTGGGAGGTATAGAGCCGCCGGAGGCGTCCATCTTCGTCATAGAGTTCAATTTGGACGAAGGAACCTGGTCCAGAGAGGTTATATAAGATTTGTGTCGAATCTTTAACACCATCAAAGATAGTTGGGCTAAAGGGGTCATTTTCAATACGGAGGTCACTGACATAGACCTGCTGGTTGACTGAGATATAATCAAAGACGAAAGTAGAAGTATAGATGCTTTGATTAGGTTCGGGGATGGCATTATCGACAACAGTGACACGGATAAGGTAGCAACCATCATCATTGGGATCGGCAATTTGGTTATCTCCGATGAGAAGAAGCCGGAGTTCGCCAGTATTGGGATCATATTGTTGTTGACCGTTTAGACGTCCACGCGGCCCGTAGAG
The DNA here is from genome assembly GCA_003697105.1 of Gemmatimonadota bacterium. GTDB lineage: Bacteria > 4572-55 > 4572-55 > J002 > J002 > J002. Next base: position 22,544 of record RFFQ01000168.1, read on the forward strand.
TTCAATTTGAAGCAAGTCTTCATTGATACCGGAGCCAGTATCGGTAATAAACGCGGAGACGGAGTTCAGCGGTGTACTAATGTATTGTCCGCTGGGCGGATCAAATTCAACCACTTGTGGGTCATCAAGGTCTGGATTAAAGATAACGGAATCCACCTGAATGGTAGAGCGATTGAAAACTTCATCCCGGGCGCGGGCGAAGATATAATTGACGCCGTTGAGAAAATCGGGTGAATCTTGAAGGTCGAGGGCAATGGTAAAGAGCCCGGTAGTGGGGTCTGTGGTGGCAGTACCTTGGCTAATGGGTAGAATATCATCGTCCTCATCATCTTGGGTATAGCTTGGGTCATTATCGATCCAGACTTCGACAGTGGTATTTCGTTCGCTGACACCGGTGACGGTAAGGGGGTCATCGTTCGTCCAGACGGGAACATCGATAAACTGGGGCGGTACGGGTGGGGTAACGTCCACCTCCATAATACCGGCGGTTTGAGCAAGGGTGCCGTCATTGACAAATTCAGCGCGGAGCTGATAGGTATAGGCACCGCTGGTCAGATTCAGTCCGTCTTGATAGGGGTTCCAGGTTAATTGTTGGGAGATGCCGCCGTCCTGATAGATAGCAATTGGATCGGCACAGAGGGTATCAGCCGAATCGATGGTCAGGGTATCAACGGGAAGACCGCGCGAGTTGTAAAGAATGACAGATACACAAGCATCCGCCGCTAAGGTATATTGCAGGGTAGAGGTTTCAAAGACAAAATCACCGTTGGGGGAGAAGGTTTCGGGCACAACGGTAATGTTTTGGATACCGAAGTTCTGTTGGATATCAAAATCAACGAACTGGGTATTCCGGTTTTGCAGGCTATCAAGGGCAGTGACCACGATATAGTAATCATCATCGGGCAAGGAATAGCCGTGTTGGACGTAGTATCGCATTTGCAGGCGACCATTGGGTAACCGGGTTTTCACGATGGAGTCTGCTGGAATCGGGGTAATATCGGAAACAGGTCGCAGATAAAGTGTGGAAGCGTTGAATGCGGGACCGATACCAGCACCATCATTGAGAGTAGCTTGGACATAGAGCGCGCCACTGTCATTTTCCGGAAGTTGAGAGACAACCGAGCCTTCTACCGGGGTGGTGGCGATACTGGGAGCAGAAACATCAATATTGATAATCTGGATGGCAGTGGTATCCTGCGAGGGATTCCCCACCGCATCTTCCGAGAAGAGTTGAAGCGTGTGCACTCCTTCGGAGAAACCGACACCGCCTTGATCGACAATCATGCGGAATGAACCATCAAAAGAGATGGGGTCGGCATCGGAACGTGTAACGATACCATCAATGATAGGGATAACGGTAGCATTTGCCTCATCAACGGAGCCTTCCACCGTGATGTAGGAGGCACGTCCCCAGAAAGAGTTGGTGGATTGAGTCCAGATACCGGGTTCAATATCAAAGATTACGGGAGCGCCATCGGGACCAGTGAGGTCCACCAACACCGCGATTACACGTTCAATGGAAACATTTCCATCGAGGGTCGTTGCGCGGAGGCGTACTTGGTAACCGCCGTCATCGGCGATACCATTGCCATCTGCATCAGCGGGACCATTGAGGGTCACTTCGCCGTTCCACAACTCCAGTTGCGGGTTGACCAGCGCATAGCGCAGGATGTTATTGGCGAGGGTATCAACCACATCACCTTCCAAAGTCTCAACAGTGACCGTCATGCGGGCGTTTTGAGAGATTTCATACTGAATGTATGTGCGGTCATAGCGGTTATCGCCATTGGGACTAAACGGATTAACAGTGGCTGTCGCATTGGCAATGGTGAGTTCTGCAACCAAAATATTGACCGTATCGGAAGCGGCACTGCGGTTACCGACGGCATCCTCCGCATAGGCAAAGATGCTGTTATAATCATCGGCAAGCAGGTTCACCGTTTGGCTGAAATTCCCATTGAGTGGGTCCGCCGTTAAGGTCGCGATTTCTTCCAGTGATCCTCCAGCAAGGCGGTATAGATAGACGGTACTGTTCTGTTCGGCATTCCCTTGCACGGTGTAAGTGGGTTCAGAAGTGGTGATCAGGCTATCGGTATTAGCCAGAGTTGGTCGTGCTGGGGCTTGGGTATCCGTGCGGACACTCCGCTGGGCAAACGCACCGGTACCGGCAGTGGTACGGGCAATAATGTCAATCAGATAGGCTTTGGTGGTATCAGCAGGAACCGCCATTTCACCACTTATCCCGGGCTGGGTGTACGTCCCGTTCCAAATGATATTTTGGGGATTGAGAGCTTCAAACGCCTGCCGCTCAGGGCTTTGGTAAACAAAATTATCGGGGTCTTGAACATCACGTACTACAATCTGCACCGAGCAATCTTGTGACACATTAAAGCTGATTATTGTTTGATCATACAACAAGTCACCATTTGGGCTGAATGGATTCGGCGAGACCGAAATGTCACTCAGGTTCATGTCACTCAAACTAACTTGGCGTACAACGGAGTAAGTAGGTCCGTTGCCAAACACGTCATATGCCCGCGCGATCAGGTAGTTTGCTGAATAGGGTAACTCGACCCCGCTAAATAGGAATTCACCAGTATTCGCGTCGGCAGTCGTTTCCCCCAACGGGATGGGCTGGGTGAGATCGCCGGTTTGGGGTGGAATCAAATTATTATCATCATCGATAAATAGTTCCACACGCGATTCTCGTTCGGCGGCACCCCGCACATCAATCGTCGCCGAGGTAGTGGGGCTGGGCAGATTGGCGATAACCGGTACGGCAGGTGGGCGGCGGTCGATTTCCACCGAGCCAAGTCCAGTAGCCGTCAAACCATCTTGGGTGAGCGTTACCCGAAAAGCAAAGGTGCTGTCGTGCCCATCCGGTACGACATACTGCCCGGAATTGTTTGTACCATCCCACTCAACGGTTTGTGGATTGTAAAACGCAAATTGCTGGTCACTCACCACCAGATTTTTAAGCACCGGTGGATTATCGGGGTTCGTCTCGATATCGACAATCTCCACACTGACGACACCATCAATGGAGATGTCATAGTTGAGTTCGGTGGTTTCATAGAAGCCATCTTCATTACCGGGGGCAAAGGTCACCGGAATTGCTTCCAGATTAGAGACATTTACCGGGCTAAGGGTGATGACCTGTTCCACCGGACTGCTACTATTTCCAACCGGATCGCGGGCAATCACCCGTAGGGTGTCATCGCCGACTTCCAGTTCCACACCGGGGAATTCAAAGCGACCAGTCTCATCATTGACGGAGGCTTCTCCGAGCAGGTCGAATCCATCCGAAGAGGGTGTATTTAGGTAGATTTCGATTGTAGCACCCGGTTCGGCAGAGCCGGAGACAGTCACTGGCGACGAGGTTCGAGGGGAAGCTATCGCATCCAATACCGGCGGGTCTGGTGCGAACACATCAATATAAACGGGAGTTTCAATCTGCCCAAAGAAATCATCATTGACTTCATCATAGATATCCAAAATAAACCGGTAGTTGAACAAGCCGGGGTCTTGCCACGCGTAATCACCGGTAAAGAAGTTCCGCCCATCCCACCAGACTTCATGTCCTTCATTTTGGTTTTCGACGAAAAACTCATAAAAATCACCCGATGTAGCGCCGGTCAAAAAGTCAACGGGTTGGCTGCCGGTTAGTGTAACCACCCGCACCCGGATATTCGCACCTTCATTCGTGGTAAAGCGCACCCGGGCTCGATCTGCGTAATTATCCCCATTGGGACTAAACGGATTCGGCACGACCGGCGGATCGAGGAACGCAATTTGGGCGGTACGGCGGTACTTCCGCACTTGATCCACCGGCGGCGTTGCCGAGCGGTTACCGAACGGGTCAACCGCGAAGATGAAGAAGAAATTCGCCCCTTCATTCACAGGAATGCCTGAAATTGAGAAAGTGCCCAGGTCATCAGCCGTACCTTCCGCAACCAGTTGCGGGTTCGTATTATCCAGATTGGCAAACAGACTATCATCATCAACATAAATTTCAATTGCCGAACCGGATTCCGTTGCTAACCCTTCAATCGTAATTTGATCCACATTGACAATGTAACTGCCCGGAATGGTGCGCGTCACAAACGGAATGGGGGGCGGTGCATTATCCACATTGACCACACCCCGCACACTGGCTAATGCGCCACTGGTTCGGGCGGTAATCCGGTAGAAGAAAGGTTCTTCCCGATTTTGGGCGACATAAAAGCCCAGTGAATCACGCCCGTTCCAGCCAACCGATTGGGTAAATCCCGGAAAGTTAAAGGTGTAATCTTGCAACAACCGAATTTCCTGCCCAAACGAATTTTCAATCGCCACCCGCACCGAACAATTTTGTGACACTTGGTATTGAATCTGAACACTATCCAAAATAGTGTCGTGATTTTGGGGAGAAAAGGTTTCGGGTTGGGCAGAATGGTCTTCAATCCGTAAATCGGTCAGGATCACCGCCCGTGGAGTTGACGGATCGGAGACATTTCCCTGCTCATCTGTTGCCACAGCAAAGAGGTAATTTGTGCCCACATGAGGCGAACCGGTATTATCCACCAGATTTACGCCGGTAATCGTAAACGTACCGGTAATACCATCGGTTGTACCCGTACCTTGCAACGTGCGCGGGGTAATATCGCCACTATTGCTGAACGTCGGGTCGTCATCCACGTAAATTTGGATAGTGGTACCCCCTTCGGCGGTACCAAAGACATCAATACTCGAGGTGGCGAAAGACGACCCCGCTTCCGGTTCGATAATAGCCGGTGCGGGGGGTTCATCCGTATCAATAATCGCGGTGGTGACATCATCCGCGCTAAAATCACCGCTGGTGGCAATCACCCGGATCAGATACGCCCCATCCGCCACAACACTACCGGCATTATTCCGCCCATTCCATGCAAAGGTTTGCGGGCTGAGGACAGCATACTGGCGACCGAGCAAGGTGTCCAGAACGGCATTCGCCGGATTATCAATCGGTGCAATCCGAACCCGAATATCGGCATCCTGAGAGATACCATAGCTAACCGTTGTAAAATCGGAACGTCCATCACCATTGGGGCTGAACGCATTGGGTGTCGCACTGATTTCCGTGATAAAGAGATCGGTCAAGACGGCCAGAACTTTGGTCGAAATTGGACCGGTATTGAAGTAGGCATCCGTGGCACTTGCCCAGATATAGTTTGTGCCGATTTGGAGGGGCACAGAGGCTTCAAATACACCGGTCTGGGCATTGGCGGTGGTTTCACCCACCAAAACCGGATTGACGAGATCGGTGGTATCGGGATCGGTGTAAATTTCAACGATTGCGTTCGGTTCTGCTGTTCCGCGCACGGTAATGGATTGAGCCGTAGCATACGTGGTATCCCCCGGAGCGGGGAAGTTAAAGACCGGTGCGGCAGGCGGTGTCACATCTACAATCACCCGCTGGCGGGTCTGGACGGTATTATTTCCATTGCCGACCGCTTGGATAAAGAAGAAGTAATCGGTCACATTCGGCAGAATCGATGCGGGTGAAGGTGCCCATGTCACCGTTTGGGGATTAATTTCCGGATCGAGCATGACATTATTTAGCAAGGTGGCACCGGGTAAGTCGTTGAAAATCCCGCCACTGTAATACTGCATTTTCACGGTCACCAATGCCGCTTCACTGATTTCAAAACTGAGCCGGGCTTGTTCTAAGATGTTGTCGCCATTCGGGCTGAATGCTTCCGGTGGAGCGGGTACAACTGCCGCATTTTCCACCACCAGTCCACTAATTTGAAGTTCATCCGTTACAGCGAAACCGGATTCATTGTAGTACGCATCCCGCGCTTTCACATGAACAAAATTACTGCCTTCATTGAGTTCAACCGGTGCTTCCCACTGTCCGGTTAGCGCATCCGCGGTGACCTCCGTTACAAAATCCGTATCCGTGGGGGGCGCGTTGGTATCGGTGCGGTACAACAGCACCGTCGCCGAGGGTTCCGCCGTACCACGCAAGGTAAACGGATTAACCCGAACCAATTGCGCCGCACCGTTGGTGATTACCGGCGTCCCCGGAGCCGTGCGATCAATTTCAAGCGGTACAAACACTTCCGTAAACACATTGCCATCCAGAACCGATTCCGCTCTGAATTTGAGAACGTATGGTCCGGTTGATAACGTTTGGGAGGCACTTCCCGGCACCTCGCACGTGCCACTGACACGACCGCGACCATCCCACACAAAGGTGTGCGGATTCAACTCGCTCTGGACCCCATTCTGTTGGGCAACAAAGCGGTAATTCTGCCCGAGACTATCCGCCCAGCAGATGCGGACATTGGCATCTTCGGAGACATCATACGTGATCGTGGTGGTGCGCGGAAATCCATCTGGATTGAAAACCGGCGCGGAAATGGACGTTACCGTAAAGCTAATATCCGTTAAAATAACTTTGCGAACATAATTATCGGTAAACGTACTGGGGTTCGAGGGTGCTAACGGCGGATCGGATAGATTACCGGCCACATCGCGTACCCGCGTAAAGAACCAGTTTTCGCCGGGTTCAACCGGCACGGAGGTTTCAAAGAAGCCGGTTTGCGCATCGGCGGTCACTTCCGCTACCAGCACCGGCGCCGCGGCGGTTTCCGTCGAGCCCGGCGGATAGAACGGATTTTGACGCGGATTATAATCATCATCCCGATAAATATAGACAATTGAACTGCGTTCTGCCGCGCCTTGTAGTGTAATAGACGTTTCAGAGGTGGAGCGCACCGGTTCATTGAGCAAAGCCGCCGCCGGCGGAACCAGATCGCTGGAAACCGTACCGAGTACTTCGGCACGAACCGGTGAGCCGCTCGGGTTCGGGCTAAGACGAATCCGGTAGCGAAAATCTCGCACTTCCGCATTGACGGGAATCGTAACCGACCCATTGGGGAATTGGATATCCAGCGGCACACCCCCTAATTGCAGACCATCGCTATAACTACGTAATTCATGATCCCATTCGGTAGGTGTCGTCAGATCATCAAATTGAATCCGCACATACGCATCTTGCGAAAGTTCATAGCTCAACACCGTATAATCGTTAAATCCATTACCTAAACCATTGCCACTTTCCGGGCTAAACGGTGTCGGCAACGCACTATGGCTCGTTACATTGAGGATCGAAAGAACAACTGTATCCGCCACCGAAGGTGCCGAAGTATTAAACACCGCATCGGTTGCCGTTACAAACAGGCCATAGGGGATTCCCGCCTGCGGGATCGTCACCGGAATCGAAAAATTGCCCACCGCATCGGAATTACCGCTGTTGACCACGGTGGTATCGCTCCCCTCGCTATATAGATAAACCTCCACGGTCGAATTGGGGTCTGTCAAGCCTTCCACGTTGAGATTCGCTGATGGAATAATGGGGTCTAGGTCGAATAATGTCGGGCGAGTCGGAGCCCGAAGGTCCATCACAAACGCCCCAAAAACCGGCGGGGATACGCGCCGCTGATCGCCGGCGGTGATTCGGAAGCGGTAGATCGTCTCCGCACTATCGATAATACCTCCCGCCCCATTCCAATATTCGCGGAGGGTGACCCCACCCGGGCGATACTCTCCTTGAATCAGCGTATCGACGGGAGTTCCACTTTGATTCAAAATCACAATAGTGACTGAATCCGCACCTGCATCGGGAGTAATCACGTATTCCACGGCGACGCTATCCAAACGCCCATCCGCATTGGGTGAAAAGACTTCTGGATTGGCAGTGGCGGAAACAACACCCACCTGCGAATAAAAGACAAATCCCGTATCTGCCGGACTCGGTCCATTGAAGACCGCATCAATTGCTTCCACAAATAGATAATTATCTTCCGTATCTTCTAACAATTGAACGCCATTGACGGTAAAATTACCAGTAATATCCTCCGCAACAGCCTCATTGGTCTGTTGGATGGGTGGAGTCGCATCATTCCCCTGTACAAAAAGGGAATCATCATCTACCCAAACCCGGATAGTGGCACCGGGTTCAGCAACCCCAAACACATCCACCGTTGCTTGAATCACCGGACTTGCCGGACGGGTGCCCGAAATACGCGGTTGTGGTGGAGCTTGGTTATCCACAATAACCGACTGGGTTTGCGAGAAGACAATATCGCCCACCCGCACCGTCACGGTGTAGAGAAAAACGCTGGTCGAATCTTGCGCGACAAAATTCCCATTTTGATCCCGCCCATCCCAGACCACTTGCTGCGGGTTTGCGGCGGCATAACGATTCGAGGAATCGATCACGGCAATGGGCGTATTGGGGTCCTCGATACGGAAAATGGAAACGCGGGTAGAGCAATCTTCCGAAACATTAAAGGTAATGGTGGTAAAATCAAACAATCCATTTGTATCTGCCGGGGAGAAGGTAGCCGGCGTCGCGGTTAGATTTTCAATGCGGACTTCGCTCAACGTCACATGGACGGGAGTGCTGAGGGTATCGCTATTGCCTACCGCATCGGTTGTAATAACGGTGATATAGTTATTACCTACTTCTAAATTGACATTTTCAGTGGAAAATAAACCGGTCACATCATCAGCATCTTGGATATCCCCTTGATCTACCGGTGGGGTGACATCACCCGGTTGAACAAATAGCGAGTCATTATCAACAAAAATTTGGATACTGGCGCCGGCTTCCGTTCGACCCGCCACCCGAATCGGATTTTGATTGACAAAAATATCCTGCGGTGGATACGTCACAATCAAGGTCTGTGGGGCTTCGGTATCAATCACAAAGGTACCCCGACCGGAGGTCGTGAAGTTTTGCAATTCCGCCACGATGAGGAATTGGTACACCCCATCGTCTAAAATCCCATCATTATTCGCATCGTAAGTCGGATTATTGACCCAAGCGGCGTTCAACGTACCGTCCCACGTTTCGGCGCTGTTTAGCACTTGAAATCGTTGTTGCCGCTCAATAACCGTTGCCAGCGTATCCACATCGGCCAAGTCTTTGATATAGACCGAAACAAGGGCATCATCCGAAAGTGAATAGGAAATGGTAATAAGGTCAAATAGCGCATCCCCGTTTGGCGAAAATCGCTCTGGAGTGGCTTGTTGGTTGCTGATGGCTAAATCGGTGAGGCGCACCCGTAAGGTATCCGAATACCCGGAGTAATTGCCGACCGGGTCTAAGGATCGCGCCGAAATATAGTTATAACCGCTGGCAAGAGGGATATCCGCCTCAAACCGTCCATCCACATCGGCAACCGGTAAAGTGCCTTCCAGCAAATTACGCCCGTTGTCATTATCAACCCAAATTTCGATTTCTGCCCCAGGTTCAGCGCCACTCCCGCGCAAAACAACCGATTCCGTGGAGACCACCGAATCTCCCAAGACGGTAATCAGCGGAGTCGGCGGCGACAACAAGTCCGCTTGGACAAATCCCGTACCGGTTGCCACCAGGTCACCCACCTGTGCAGAGACCACAAACCGGTACAGCGTTTCGGAACTATCCGTGGCGGCAATCTGTCCGGCGTTGTTTTGCCCGTTCCAAATTTCATTGATAACGACACCCCCTCGCCGGAACTGATCCGTAATCAGATTGCGCACCAGCGTATCCGTTTGTGCATCATAAATATCGATAGAAACGGATGCCCCGTTGGGATCAGAAATTTGATACTGAATATTGGTCACATCCACAATTCCGTCGCCGTTCGGGCTAAACGGGTCGGGTAAGGCTTGTACGGAAGCCAAATTCAGATCGGCAACGGTTAAAATAATAAAATTAGAAAATCCGGATCGATTTCCAACCGGATCGACTGCGCGGGCATAGATTGAGTTCACGCCCTGATTGAGGGTCAGATCGGCGCTGAATGTTCCATCTTCATTGAGGGAAAATTCGCCCTGTAAGAGGCGCTGAGAATTTTGGGGCGTGCTATCCCCATCAGCTTCAACCCAAATCTGAACTACGGTTGTGGGATCAAAATCCGCATCAATGGGCACAAATCCATCGATGGTCAAATTGGTCACAGTGAACAATGTATCTTCTGGGGCGATAAGTACCGGTGCTTGGGGCGGAGTGCGATCCACCGTGACATAGTCTTCCCGATAGACTTCACGTTGCCCATCATTTGCGATAATACGGGCACGGTATAAGCCGGAGGCAACCAATGCTCCGGTGCTATCCTGACCATTCCAAATACGCCGGTTGGGGTTATTGCCAATCAACTGGTATTGGGCGGGTAAGCGGTGCACCAGATTTCCACTGGCTTCGTTATAAATATGGACCGAGACTGAGCAATTTTTGCTCAGGCTATAGCGAATCACCGTACTATCTTTGACACCATTTCCATCGGGTCCGAACGGGTTGGGGGAGATCGCCAGATCATTGATCTGGATCGTGCTTAAATTGACCGTTCGTAGCGCCGACCGGGCGGACGGATTCCGTTGGGCATCGCGTGCAATGGCAAAGAGGTCATTATCCCCTTCCACCAATCCCGTAATCGTAAACTCAAAGTTTCCATTGGTCTCGTCTGCTGTACCCGAACCCATGAGGGTGCTATCACCATTGGCTTCCAGCCGGTAGATTTCCACCGTGGCGCTGCGTTCGGCGGCACCTTCCACCGTAATCGAGGAGGTCACTACCGGTGAGGCGGGCGCCGCAAAGAAGGGGGGCGGCGGGGGGCGGTTATCCACCCGAATAACATTATCATTGGAGACAAATTGATAGTTTTCAATCGATCCCTGAATCGTAAGCTTAAACGTTGTGTCAATCGGTGCACCTACTGCGCTGCCCGGCTGGCCGCCATTTACACGCCCATCCCATTGGATAAGTTGGTCGCCGGCGGTCTGGTAAACGGGACCATAACTCCACACCAAATTGGTTTCCGTGGCGTCATAGACAAAAACCCGCACACTACAATCCGCACTGAGCGTATATTCAATTTGGACACTATCGTTGAAGGCATCCCCATTGGGTGAGAAGGGGTTCGGCAACAGGGTGACATTTGCAATACTCAGCTCCGTTAGGGTCAATTGGACAACATTGGAATAATCCGTCGGGTTACTATTGCCCACCGCATCCACGGTGATACCGTAAACATCATAATCCCCGGGTTCATCCAGCGGAACACTGACCTCAAACTGACCCGTCTCCGTCACATCCACGCTGAGAGTCTCCACAATGATATTGTTTGCCGGGGTCGAATCACCAAACGCTTCGATAAAAATTTGGACCGTAGCGCCCGGTTCAGCGGAGCCGGTCAATGTCACCGGACTTTCGGAAACTGTCGTGAATAGCGGTTGGTTGAGCTGCGGCGCTTCCGGAGCAGTTAAATCCACTTCCACCAGCGCGGTTTGACTCACGGGGACCGTATTTGCATTAAATCGAGCACTGATCAACACGCCAAAGACATCACTGGAATCAACAAACCCATCGCCGTTGGGGTCCACCTCATCTTGTAGGGTTTGGGTGACGGCATCAACCGAGCCGTCCCAAATGCGAGAGCGCAGCGAGTTCGGTGTTTCAGCAACCGATCCATCCAGAATCGTCTGAATAACACTATCGACACTGCCCTTAAAAATCTGTAAGGTCACAAAAACATCATTCGCTTGGGCAGAGTTGATCTGGTAACGGATAAACGTCCGGTCTAGTACATTGTTGGAATCTGGGCTAAACGGGGTCGGTTCAACGGTGAGGGTACCCACAGAGAGGTCAGAATAAAATACTTCGTAAGGTGCGATCATCCGGGTGGGTCCGTTACCGACCGCATCTAATGCTTGAGTTGTGATGTAATTGGTAATACCGGGTAACAAGTTCACCGTACCGCTGTATGTGCCTGTGGGGGACAATGCGGTTGTGGTGGCACTTTCCTGAAGAATTGGTGGGGTATTATCCAACGAATCCACAAAAACGGCATCATCATCCACATAAAATTCGACGGTTGCTTCCGGTTCGGTAATCCCTTCCACGAGAATCGACGGTTGGGTCACCGGTGATGCGGGGACGGTACGATTGATGGAGATCAAGCCCGGGGCGCGGGTATCCACTCGCACCACACCACTGGCAGAGACCGTGGTGGTGGAATCGGTCGCCGCCACAGCGGTAATTTGGTAGCGATAAAGCCGGTCGGTGCCATCCGGGGGATAAAACGGTGCGGCATAATTCACGGAATCTCGCCCATCCCAGAAGAGTTGTTGGCTACCAACCGCCGAAAATTGAAGCGTGCTATCCAGCAAAGTCCAAACGGGCGCTGTGCCACCGACTTCAAAGATTTGAACGGTTACATAGGCATCCAACGACAACTCATAACTGATAACGGTGCTATCAACCACCCCATCGGCATTCGGGCTGAACGGATCGGGTTCAACGTTCACATTTGCAATATTGAGCGGGCTGAGAATCACGCGGAACGGATCCGACGCCACAGAGGTATTCCCTTGCGGGTCGGTTGCCAGTGCAAACACATAATTATTGCCCGGCACCAAGTTTACACCGCTTTGTTGCCACTGACCCACATTGTCGGCGGTTGTTTCACCGATCAGTTGGGGTTGGTCGCCGCGTTCGGTGGCTTCGGTAAAATTATCATCATCATCAACCCATACTTCAATGGTGTTATTCGGGTCTGACACACCTTCGACAGTAATCGGCGTCTGGGTAACGGGTGAGCGGGGGATAGATCGGGCAATGGTCGGTTGTACCGGAGGTTGGGTATCGATTGTGACGGCTAACGAAGTGGAAGCAGAAAGCCCGCTGGGCAAGTTCGCATCAATCCGGATCAGATAAAACCCATCATCAGCGATACCATTGTTATCCGCATCGGCATAGGTGGAATCTGTACGCCCATCCCACCGGACGACATGCGGATTCAGCACTTCGTAGAGAAATGTACGGGGCTGAAGTGTTCGCACCAAGCGTCCATCGGGGAGCTCGACTCGCACCGTAACCGAACAATCTGTGCTGACTTCAAAGGTAACGGTGGTGCTATCAAAAATCCCATCCCCTACCGGCACGGCACCCGTCGCCGGACTAAAAATAGACGGCACAGCTTCAGGGTTATTGATCGTCAAATCCGGGGAGAAGAAGGTATATACTTGATTGGAAGCACTCGCTCGATTCCCTACGGCATCCCGGGCAATCGCGTAGATAAAGTTATCACCGGTAGTACTGGCAGATTCTGACTCATACAGTTGCACCGGTGTCGTAAACGAACCTTGCTCCGGGATTTCCACAATTTGGCGCAACAAAGGTGGAGTAAAATCATTGGACTGGTTGATCACACTATCATCATCCACATAAACATAGGCAAAACTACTGGCATCGCCCGCACCTTCTACCGTAATTGGATTGACTGTTGTGACAGAATCCGGTTGTGTTAGCCGAATGATTGCCGGTGGTACATTATCCACAATCACCGGAGCGAACCCGGTCACCGTAATGTTCCCATTCTTCAACACAATTTCAAAACGAAACGGGTGATTTTCCGTATCCGGAACATTGATACCGCTAACCGAGGTATCCGGTTGCCACGATTGGACATGCGTCACTCCGCCGATCCGGAAAGCGGACGTCAGCAACGTATCGACTCTCGTTCCGGTGAGGGCATCTTGCACATAAATACTGACACTGTCCACATCTTCGGAGAGTGTGTATTCCAAAAAGGTTTCATCCAGCGTATTATCACCATTCGGACTAAATACAAACGGCGTCGCGATAGCCTCATCAATATTTAATTCGGTTAGGCGGATACGCAACAAAGTGGAGGCACTGGCCGCGGAACGATTCCCGGCGGCATCGGTCACAAAACCGTACACATCATACGATCCGGCGCCTTCTAATTGGAAGTCGAGGGTGAATCGACCGCTCTCGGTGAGTGTACCTTCTGCCCCCGTTGGAGAGACGGCTAACTGGTTGCCAATAATGCCATCTCCGTCATTTTCCCGGTAGAGTTTCACGAACGCGTTCGGTTCCGCATATCCTTCTAGTTGGAAGCTATTCAACGCCGTGAGGGTATCTTGAATCCCATCGCCATCCAAGTCAAACGAAATATGGAGAGTATCTGGTGGGATGTTATCGACCCGGACAAAGCCCGGTGCACTTTGAACCACCGTGCCATTATCATCTAAAGCATAGACGATATACCGATATTGGATGTCAATGTTACCGGGATTTGCCGGCGCCCAAACCAGTGAATTCGGGTTATTGACCACAAATTGTTGTCCGGTACGTACGGTATCACGGATGCTCGTCGCATTGATCCGGTTAAACACAATCCAAACGGAATCGGCATCAGCACTGAGATTGTAAATAATCCGGGTTTGATCGCGGAAACCATCATCATTGGGAGAAATGGCGTCTAATGACTGCCCCAGCAGTTCTATGGAGAGTGACGTGCGATAAATACTATCCGGTAGGGAGAATGCCGAGACATTCCCCACAGGATCAAGGGCACGCACAATAAAGCGGTTCCAGCCGGTATCTAAGGGGAAATCCGTCACTTGCCAGACGCCGGTGAAGGGGTCTGAGACGGGGTTTGTTCCCACATCCACCAGTGTGGTATCCCGAGAGCCGTCCTCATTCACGGTAATGCGATAAATTTCGACTTCCGCCCCGCCTTCAGAGACCGCGCCTTGCAAAGTGGTGGTTTCGCGAGTGGTGGTTTCGTCCTCAATGGTCAAAACAACTTCATCCGGGGCTTCTCGGTCCACCCGAATGGTGCGGTACGCCACCGCTTCTACGCCAGTACCCGCCTGACGCGCCGTAATTCGGAAGAAATAGGTCGAATCCTCTCCAGCACTAAAGCCGGCAGCGGATAACCCTTGTCCTTGCCAAATCCGCTCCTGCGGGTTATTCGATTCAAGTTCAAAGGCGTTCGGCGTTTCAACTGCCGCGACAACACTGCTCGGTGTGCCATCAGGGTTGATCCGGAGCACGTCCACTGAAACCGTCGCATCATCCGAAAGGTTGTATGATAGCAACGTCCGATCAGCAAAACCATCCCCATCCGTCGGGTTTGGGAGACCCGGGCTGAACGGGTTGGGAGAAATACTGTTCACACTGATGTTAAACGAGGATAAAATCGCCACGAGTGCCGTATCCGACGGGGCAAATAGTACGCGCGAGATGGGTGAAATATTGCCCACGGCATCAACTACCCGCGCCGAAACCAAGTTCCGTCCATCATAAATCGGGACGGTCGTCGCGGTAAATTCTCCCAACGGGTCAATGGTAATCCCCGTTAGACTATCGACGCGTGCAATCTGATTTTCATCGGTATAGTGGGTGTAAATCCGCAAACTGGCACCGGGCTCTGCCGTACCGCTGACGGTAATCGGTTGACTGGTAAAAAGCGAGTCAGAAAATGGGTTTAGCGTCGGTGCGCTGGGCGCTTGCAAATCCAAGACGACTTGTACCTGTTCCGAGATAAAATAGGTATCGTTAGAATCTTGTTTAGCGGTAAATCGGATATTGTACACCCGTTGTTCACCCACCAGCGCGGGGAACGCACCAGCGGGACCGCCCCACGTAAAGCTATTGATGCCTGCCGGTTGGTTAATGAACCCGGTACCTCCGACCGTCACACCGGTAAACGCATCTTCTATGGTCACCGCTACCTGCGCCGCTTGAGACAACCCATATTGCACCCGCACGGAATCCCGAATATTATCCCCGTTCGGGCTAAACCGGTCAAACAGGGCGGTGGGAAGTTGGGTAAATGAAAGTGAAATTTTGCGCAAGAAAATGGGGTCCGAAATGGCACTATCGGCAACGGTCTGCCAGCTATTAAACATTTCATCAGTCACGGTGACAAACACATAATTCACCCCATCATTCAACTGATCCGGGTTGATCGACGCGGTAAAAATACCATCGTCATCGCTGATTACTGAGGTGAGAAACACCGGTGGGGTGGAATCCGAAGTTTTTTGAACAAATGACGAGTCATCGTCATCAAAATAGAAATCAATGGTGGCGTTGACTTCTGGTAAACCGCGTTGATCGGTTACCGTTCCCCGTAACAAGATGGTTTCCGTAATAATGGAATCTGGCTGGATCAAAATTGGTTTTGCTGACGGTGCGTTATCTAATATTAGGATACCTTCGGCACTGGCTTGCACCGCATCGGGGTCTTCGATATCAACGGCTAAAATTTGGTATCGCAGGGTTTCACGATGGTTATTGGGTGGGGCAACGGCCGCACCGCCTCCAACACCCCAATCCAGCCCGCGCGCATAGCCGTTCCACGTCAGTTCTTGCGGATTTTCGGATTCCCGCTGAAGAACTCGCGTTTCCGGCAGACCCGGAGTTTGGGTTAGGACGGTTCCATCTTCCCGCGTAATCGTCACGGTCACATTAGCATCTTCGGACAAATTATACCGGAAGATGACATTATCCCGCAAGTTATCGCCATTCGGGCTGAACCCTGGGGTGAGGTCCCGGAACGTCGGTGAAATCGAGGTCACATTGATGTTCAAGGTGGAAAGATTTGTCCGGTAGTTGGCATCATTTTTCTGCACGGTACGCAAGGCTTCAATGGAAGAGTTACCATAAGGGTCTGTAGCAACTGCCCAAAAATAACGCCATCCTTCTGGATTTTCATCCAAAGTCCCTAACCGGAGCGAGACCGCAGCGGTAAAAAATTGACCGGTCTCATCCGCAATAATGTTCCCCGTAATTGCCTGCAACGGCAAAGAACCGGAAGTTTCATTGACAAACAGAGAATCATCATCCACATAAATTTGAACTTCGCTACCGGGTTCAGCAATTCCCGCAATAGAGATCGGAAAAGAGGTTACGGAGGGTCCGGCAAAATAACCACTATCAGTAGCCGCATTATAGGGAAAGTCCACATCCAGAACAACCGGAGCACCCGCAATGTGGGTAATTTCCGGAATATCTGGATCGTTCGTATCGACAATAAATGACGCGGTGGGTTGAGAAACCGGCTGTCCGTTCAAATAGGCAATCGCGCGAATGATATAGAGGCTATCGGTTTCCGCACCCCCTTTGATATAGTTTCGGCTACCAATTAAGGTAAAAGCAGTTGAATCTAAGACCGTTCCCCCATTGGTTACCAGTTCTTCACGGCTACCATCCCATGCCGGAGTGGTGATGGTACCTAAAGCGGATAATTTCGGGGTCCAACTACGAGGTAAAATCGCAATGTGATCTCCATCAACCGTCTCAATCCGCAAGCGGACACTATCGGCATCACTGGTCAATCCGTAGGAGAATCGAATATCATCCACCACCCGGTCACCGTTGGGAGAAAAGACCGGTGAAACCGCCGTGATCACTTGAAAATCTTGTAATGCCAGATTGGACAGACTGACAGTATCGATTGCCGACGGTACAGATTCATTGCCCACATCATCAATCGTCGTTGCATAAATTAAGCAGGTATCGGCAAAACCAATAGGGACTCCGGTGACGGTCCACTGCCCATTTTCATCCACGGTACCTTCATTATCGACTTGTACGGTATCAAAGAGTGCCCCATCGAGCCGGTAGGCAACATAGACCCGCACATTATTGGTGCGTCCTCCGGCAGAGGGGTCGGCGCTTCCGGAGACGTCGATGGGGGTAAAGGTCGGGAATCGCGGAATATCTTCCAATAAGGGGGGGGCAGGAGGGCGATTGTCGGCTTCGACAATAATATTGGCACTTGCCGTGAGTGGTGTTCCACTGCCCACTTGCTTTTCGGCACTGACCACGATCCGGTAATAAGTCAATTCATTTTGTGCCGTCAACACATAGGCGGAATCCCATGTCACCGTCTGCAAAATACCGCCTGCCATTAATTGGTTGGTGATAATGGTATCGGTATTCGCTGGAGTCGGTGAGAAAAAGTCGGAAGCAACAATCGTCACCCGAGCAGAATCAGAAAGGGTAAACGAAATCGCGATGTTATCCTTAAAATTATCACCGACTTTTTGCCCTCCGGATTCATAACCTGGGGAAAACGGGTTCGGAGCGCCTACTAACCCGGAGATACTTAATTCCGATAAAATGATAGAATCTGGAGCAACACTGCGGTTTTGCACTTCATCTGTTGCCACCACAAATACGTAATTTAAACCTAAATTCAGTTGGACACTGGGAACAGAAAATTGCCCGGTGATGGCGTCTGTCGTCACTGGACCAAAACGGGTTTGGTTGCCATCGGTGAGATCATCCAAGACGGGATCATCATCCACATAAACAAAAATTTCGGCATTGGGGTCACTCGCCCCGTTAACAGTGAGGGGGGTTTGGCTAGTAACCGAGGGTAAACTTCCTACGGTCAAGGTGGGTGCCGTATTATCCACTACGACGGTTTGTGTACTCGAACCCCGTTGGCCCAGGTCGTTAATTGCTGAGATGCGAATAATATAAACCCCATCATCGGCAAACGTACCCAAACGAGTACGCCCATCCCAGAAAGGCGTTTGATTGATAACCGGCTCAAAAGCGGCAAACACGCTATCGCCATTATCATTGACAATAGTTGCTAACGTATCACCGAATAAGGTCAACACATGCACCCGCACGGAGCAGTTTTGGGAAACATTGAAGGAAACCGAAACCTGATCAAATAGCCCGTTTGTATCGGCTGGGGATATCACTTCCGGTCGAACAACGGCATTGGTAATATTCATCGAACCCAACACAATCGTAAACGGTGCAGACGGGTCGGACAGATTACGAACATCATCAATCGCTTCGGCAAAAAGGTAATACGTATCGCTGACAGTACCGAGCTCCACATTGGGAACGGTGTATTCACCCGTACTGGCATTGGCGGTTGCTTCTCCACGAAACACCGCGGGAGTAATATCACCGGCATCATTAAAATTCGGGTCATCATCCACATAAACACGAACCGTTACGCCGGCTTCTGCCGTTCCTTCCACCGTGATAGGCGAAGCCGTCACCAACGTGTCATTTAGTGCAATGAGCGGAGGTTGTGGAGCTTCATCATCCGCAATAATAAAGCCTTGGGCAACAGCGACCGCATTATTGGCATCACGGGCAGAAATTTCGTAGCGATACACGCTAACGGTACTATCTGTACCTAATACGCCATCAGCATTATCTCGCCCATCCCACTCAATCTCATAAGTAATCCCCTGAAACTGTTGGATAAAATCCCCCGGAGTTGTTTCCGGATAGTACCAAACAAGGGAATCCGTACCTGCTTTATAAATTTGAACATTGACTCGCGCATTCTGAGATAAGCTATACGTAATCCGGGTATCATCTAATCGTCCGGCGCTACTGGGGTTATTTGGGCTAAACGGATTCGGAGTAACCCGCGCATTTTGAATATTGAGAGAACTAAGTGCCACTTGTGTCCGGCTGCCGACGGTTCCACCATTGGGAACAGAGGCATTATCCACCTCATCCACCGCCACCGCAAAAATATAGTTGATGCCTTCATATAAAAGGGTCACAGAGGCGTCAAAACGGGTATTTTCAAGCGTGGTAGCGGGGGTGGTTGCAACCAATTCGGCAGGCGTCAAATCACCCAGGTCATTCGGATAGGTAAACAGGGAATCATTATCCACATACAGCCGTACGATAACATTTTCATCAGCTTGCCCTTCAACCGTGATCGGATTTTCATCAGTGGGTGAGGAGGGTTGGAACAGCGTCGGCTCGGTAGGAGGTTCATTATCCGATATCAGCAAAGTGGGTACAATCGCCCGAATTTGCGGGTTTGCTGGTGGATTATTGATGTCAAAACTCTGTTCATCTTCGGCATAAAATTCGACCTCAAATAATTGAATACCGGTTGTGTCCAACGGGCTGGTGATATTTGGGTTCAACCCGCCGGCATAGAGCGAGTCATAGGGTGTCCACCGGTCAAACAGGGTAGTTCCACCGGAACGCCGGTTCCAATAAATGGAATCCACCACCACCGCAGGAGTCACCTGCGTATCCACAAATTTAATCATTACGTACGCATTTTGGGAGAGTTCGTAACGGATGGTGGCGGTTTCATAACGACCGTCACCATTGGGGCTAAACGTGGTGGGGGTCACTGATGGGTTTTGAATATTCAAATTGCTGACAATCACGGTATCAATCGCCGAAACAGGGGAGGTATTAAAAACCTGATCAACGGCCGTCGCGTACAAGGTATTTTCCCTACGGGGCAGGTCCACATTGGTAAAGGTGAAAACCCCGGTATTGGCATCAGGAGTCGCCGTACCGACGACAAAACCATTGACATAAAGGCTCACTGTTGAGCTAAAATCTCGACTGCTCTGCATATAGCCTTCCACGGTAGTAGGCGTTTGAGAGATAACTTCCTGATTGCCCGGGGAGGAGAGAATCGGTGCCCCTGGAGGGTCGGTATCCACCTGCACATTCACCTGTTTGAGGTCTGTATTCACACCGTCATTTGCCCGAACCCGGATCACAAAACTGGTATCGGCTTGCCCCAGCGCAGCCGCATTTAAGGCGTTCCACGCGGTTGTGGTATCTAAGGTCACCGCTTGGGGATTTTCGGTCACAAATTGCTGTTCAAATTCAATGAGGGTATCCACCACAACACCCCCTAATGTTTGTAAATAGACCGATACGAGCGCATCGGTGGAAAGGCTATAAGAGATAATCGCAAAATCCTGCCGGTTATCTCCATTCGGCGAAAAGATCGTGGGGGAAACCGCCAGATTTTGAATCGCCACCGGACGGTTAACCGACACATTGCCGGAAAGTTGTTGCGGGGCATTGTTCCCCGCCGCGTCTTGGGCGTCGATAACATAGGTATAAACTCCGTTTGGCACCGAGGCATCCACCGCCCACGCAATACCGGCATCTTCATAGCCAAATGGGGTCGCGGTTCGTGTACCGGGTAGCGTGGTAATCAACTGATTATTGGTATTGAAAATTCGGATCGCGGCGGTTAGGTCTTCCCGCGCGCCAAAAAAGAAATTGACCGTCCCATCACCGGTAATGGGGTTTGGATCGGCGTAATTGGCAAAAATGGTCGGTCCGGTGACGTCCAAATTCACCGGTAAAGAGGCAATCCCCGTCCCGACAACACCATTCGTGAAATCACCGTCAGTCGCCTGAATTTGAATCGTTGTAATCCCTTCCGGATAGCGGACACCACTAAAACCGACTTGGGTACGCCCATTCCAGATGGTTTCATTGCCTAAATCTTGATGAACGCGTAGCGAATCCACCCGAATGCGATTCTCATACAACAGATAATCATAATTCCACGAGGCACCCCCCGGAACCAACGGATTCAAATACGTATCAATGTAATCTTGATCAATATCGGAATACAACGCGCAATATGCTAATCCACCTCGGGATTGAAAATCATTTTCCGCATCCGTCGTAATCAAATACGAACTGGCATTGGGAACAGAAGTATCCGTAATCCAATAAAACCGTTCGGTACCATCCCCCACATCGGCTTTACGATAAATCCGGTAAAACGTGGCATCATCTAGCGGTAACCATTCCAGAAAGACAGCTTCGTTGGGCCCACTAATCGTCACATCCACTTCATTACTCGGTAGCGATTCCCCATCGCGGATGTAAGTCGCTGAGCGCAAGGCGACAATAAGATAAGTATATGTTGCCGGAGTAATGTTCGCCCCGCCAACCGTACTATCAGTTGCCGTAATGATGGTTGTTCCTGCCGGTATCGGCGGATTGGTGATCAGCGGGCGACCAGAGTTCACACTCGAGATCGAATCGACATAGCTTGTGGTAGGTGTGCTCCCCGAAAACGAAACGGTGGGATATTCCAAACCAAATTCATCCCGGCGGTACACATAATAATAATCGGCTTCTGGAACACTATTCCATGAGAGATGAATGGCACTCCCATTGGTCGGGTTGGTCACCAACACCTCACCGAGAGCAATGGATTCCCGAGCGATACCGGAATTGGGAAGCACATCCACCGCCACCACGGTGTAACCATATGTTCCGGCACGCACCGCCCCACCCCCAATTTCAACATCACGATTGACCACCGTCGGCGAGCTAATCCGGGGCAACGGACCATAATAACGTACCGCCACATCGACAGAATCACTATCATCCGGGTCTGTGACCGTGAACGAAACGGTCGTATAATCTTTACGCCCGTCATTATTCGGCGAAAAATCATTTGGACGGGCATCATAGTCAATAACCGAGGGACGGGTGTTTTGGGCAAAAGCAGGCATCGCACTCAAAATGACCAGCATGACCCAACAAAATCCAATAACCCCCAATGGGCGAAAACGAAGCGTATTGTTTGGTTTCATAGTTCCTTCCACCTTAGCATTAAGGTTTTTGGGATAAGATATAGACATGATTTCCTCAAGTTCTGGTGCGGTGATAGAGCAAATCTTATACCCCCACCGGAGGGCTAGGCACTGCCTACGTTTACCACCGCAGATAAACATCCAGAGCACCGGATGATAGGTCTCAAATCACCGATATTTTTTATAACTTCAAGAATCCAAATGATATAAATAGGGTAACTTAACATTTTACTTGAAGTAAAACTTTATCATAGATTTGATCGGTTGTCAAGAGAATTTTTGAAGCAAATACGGTTAGAAATGGGGTGACTTCAGACCGGAAAAAACAGAGATATTACAAGAACAGAACATTATAAAAAGATATTTATTACCAACAAGTTACAATGAAAGTAATATTGGGGAAAGAACGACGGATTTTTAGCTCTTTCTCGGCAAAATTACCTCAGGAAACAAAGCGCGGACCACCCTCCATTTTCTCCACCGGGCGGTTGCCAAAGCCGGTTCAAAACGATGTGTCAAAAAAGCGAACATCCCCCCTCACCGGAACTTTTTCCTTGCCAAACCTACTAAATTTTACTACCTGTTACGAACGCAAATCAGCCAGAATCTCACATCACGTTTATCTTCCCCCAACATCAGGATAGCGGGCAGTGGCAGTTTTCACTTTCAAAGTCCAAAAACTCATCTGTTCCCATTGCGGACAACCGGTTGACCCCGCTCAAATAAAATTAGCGTATTTCGCCAAATCGCGCGGTCAATTGGATAAATTTGATCGCTCAAAAATGGAGATCGCCGTGTTCAAACATGCCTTTCCCAATCTGGAATTGGCACAACCCCTGAATGCCCGTAAAAGCCTGACAGAAGAGCCTACCATTGTTTACGGCATCGCCCTACTGCACCCCAATTGCGAATTGATCATGGAATCTTGGCTGGAATATTTGGTTGGATTCAGCGTGCGATTGCAAACTAAAACGGGTGAAGGTTTTGTGATGATGCCCAACCCCTTACCGGAATCCATCACCGGTACCATCTCCACCGAGTGCGTGATTTGCGCCAAATCCATTTTTCATAATGGGAAGGAATTTTATGTAGCGTTATGGGATGAGGAAGAATTTGTGTTTTGCAGTTCTCAATGCCTCCAGCAAGGCATCCCCGAGGATTAACTGCTCCCAGAGAAATTCCGCATTGCCCCCATCCGCCTAAATTCGTTAATTCTTATCGTGGAACACTTAATAGAAAAGTCCATTAGCTCCCCTAAATGGAAATTCGTCATGAGAACACAATCACAACTCCGAGCCGCCAAAGTTGGACTGCCACCCGGCACACTCTTACACCCTGCTGAGAACAAAACCAGCAAAACGAACATCAAACAGATGCACTATAACGAAACCCAGATAGACGAAACTCAGCTAGGTTCTGTTGACATTTAGCGTAACCATATCAATGTGGCTACGAACTGTAAAAATGCCATAAATGACGTATCGAATTTATCAAAACGGGAAAA
>RFFQ01000169.1 GCA_003697105.1 Gemmatimonadota bacterium
ACTCCCGCCATTATCGGTGGAGAGTTCCACGCGCGTACCGGCAGGGCTAATCAGATAAATATCGAGGTCGGCATCATAGCTGTGGGTCAAACTGATGGTGACATCCGCATCGAGGAGTGTCCCCGCGTTGGAAACGGTGATGGTACTTGTTGTGACCGTGCCGCGATCGGGTCCAATGGGTTTGGGTAAATCCGCGGCGCTATTTTCTCCCACAAACGTAAAATTCCAGAAGGTACTATCGCTAATACCGGCGAAATAGTTGCCACTCCCGTCATCAAATGCGGAGTTCGCGATCAGGACATAATAACCGGTATAATCAAAATCGGCAGGATTGATTGTCACTTGAGTGCCGGCAATGGTCACGCGGGCATCTGTGCTGGGGAATTGCTCAAACAAAACCCCACCGGATTCATAAATACTGATGTTACCCCCTTGCGCTACCGGCGCCCGATCAAAATTGATGATTAAGTCTGTGCTTTTATTACTATTGAGGTCATTATCTGGCGGGTTCAAACCGGTTAAGCCGGGTGCGGTGGTTTGGGTAATGTCCAATGACCAGCTATTGAGAGTTCCACTATCGAGGTTGTACACATCTGTGATTTCCAACGTCCATGTACCTTGGATAGACCAACCATCCAGTAAACTCAGCGAGCCTTCCGGTTGGTAGGTGCCGGTAAAAGGCGGGCTACCGGCAGTAATGGGTGTTCCCGCTTCATCATCAAAAACAGTATTGATATAGTTGTTACCCGAACCCCCGTTTTGCATGGAAAGTTCAATACTAACACCGTAGGGATTGATCAGCTTGATTTCTAAATCCTCATCGTACGTGTGGTTGAGATTGATTGTCACATTGACATCGGTAATCATCGCACTATCGGCGATGGTGATGGTACTTGTTGTGATTGTCCCCGCATTGGGACCAATTGATTTGGGGACATCCGTCGAGGTATAGGTCACGGCAGATACCCCCCCCGGTACAACGAGAAAAAAGCACCACACGAATAAAAACGTACCTATTGCCTTCATGAACACCTCGATTCTAGAATGGGAAATTGGGGAGAAATGCAGAAATGTGGCGGGATTGAGGCGATGTGTATCTCGGTTGTAATAAAGATAGGAATAATACAGAGGTCACTGCATCTAAAATGCTATCGGTTCAAATATTTACTTGTACCATCAATCCAAAACCACATAATTCCGCTAAAATTTCTTTGACTTCAGCCTGTACCTCCTCGGGTACATCCCTACAGATCGTCTGAATATGATCGATAATTTCAGTTTCCGTACGGTTTTGGGTGCAAAAATCCCAGATGAATGCCGCCGTCTGATTCAACGTGTATAGGGTCTGCTGTTCCGATTGGTACAATAGGCGATCTGACGAAAGGTTTTTTTCCTGAACGTGCGGATTTCGGATAAATGTGGTCATGTACTGGCATCCAATTAACTGTCATTCAGACGATTTGGATTAAATGTGTCGCCTCCAACTCCTGAATGAATCGGTTCACATCACGGCGGCATTCTTCAACAGAGCAATGGTAGTATTGGGCGACTATGTGCGTAATTTGTTCTGGTGAATGTTGCCCATCACACAAGCTCCAAATCAATTTGCCAGTTTGATTGAGTTGATACTCCTGACCGTGCAGCGACATTACCCGGAACGTATCCGCACCCAACTCAATTCCATATTTTAAGGGACGCGCGATACTCGAAAGACCCATGACGCGCCGTAGCCAATTCATACCGTTGTAGAACATCCATTGGTGGTACACAAAGCACACCAATCCCAGCCGCACGCCCCACCGCCCGATGTATTTGAGAGCACCCCGACGGGTTACCGGATGTTGGGAAACGTGTATCCATTTTTTGAATAGGTTATCATATATCATGATCCACAATTTATAACAGGGTTAAGGTATAAATCAAGGTAAATACAGATGATACTAGACTAGCCACCACCGCCCAATCTTGCCACCCCGAAATATGATAACCAGACCCTCGTCCTTTGGGTACATAGATCGTATCGGTTTCAAGAATAACAATATCTTCTGCCATATTGCCTTTTTCAAAAATGGCTTTGACATCCACTTCAAGGGTTTGGTAATGGTCTTCTGTTTTACGTAAAATAATACACTTTGAGGCGGCATTATCGGTTAAGCCGCCCGCTTCTGCCAAATAGTGAGAAACACGATTTCCCTCTACATAATTATATTGGCCCGAATACTTGACCTCACCCATAACAGGGATTCGCGTTCGTTGGGCACGGTTATATTCCTGAAATTTTCCCAAACTTACGGAAATAATAGGGTCTTTATAATATTTTCGAAATCGTTGTTCCAATTCCTGGGCGACCGCTTCTAACGTTAATCCTTTTACCGGTACCGTACCCACAAGGGGGTACGAAATCGTCCCGTTTGGTAGAACAACCGCTTCTTGCGAGAGATCGGGTCTGCCATAAAACGATATTTTCAGTACGTCATTGGGTCCAATCACATACCCCGGTGGCGGGAAATTAGCCGAATCGCGAACTGTCGGACGATTAAAGCCGTCCTGCGCCATGGATGGAGCCGGTATGCCTACTGTAATGGTAAAGAACAAGACCGTTAAACATAACATGTGTACATGCAAACAAGAAGCGGTTTTCATGAAACATCCCCAACAGGCAAAAATGTGCAATATGCGATGGTAACTGGTAACATTCGGTGTTTATGCTGGCTGTATCATATGGAAATATAGGTTTTTATATGATCAACAAAAAGCGTACCACCTGAAGTTGATCGGAAAAGCCCATCTTTATAGAACGTCTTGTCGGGGTAAAATTCAAAGTGTGTTATAAATACCCTAATACTGTAGGGCTACCACCACGCAAAGCGTCTAATTCTATAAAAAATCTGATTCAGATAGGCGGATTAGGTTTGTAAAAGCAACTTTTTCATAAGTTATGTTAAGGTGTCGCCGGTATTACCCAGAGGTTGTCGAACCTTTTGGGTTCGTTTCAATCACAAGTTCACCATTTTCATACCCAACTCGTCATAGCGGGCTCCTGCCACCGCCTCAGGAGCAAACAATTGACCCAATTCGTCCTGTTCCGATGGTGTCAAATCAATATCAACCGCTGCCACGTTTTCCGCCAAATACCGCAGGTGCTTCGTACCGGGGATCGGTACAATATGGTCACCCTGTGCCAATACCCACGCTAGTGATAATTGCGCAGGCGTACATGATTTATCATTCGCCAGTTCACCGAGTCGCTCCACCAGCGCACGATTCCGAGCCAAATTATCTCCCTTAAAACGAGGGTTGTAGCGCCGGTAATCCGCAATATCGAGGTCATCAACTGGATTTTTAATCGTTCCTGATAAAAATCCGCGCCCTAAGGGGCTGTATGCCACAAACGTGATTTCCAATTCACGGCAAACTGCCAACAATTCCTGTTCGGGGTCGCGTGACCAGAGCGAATACTCGGTTTGGAGTGCTGTAATGGGGTATTCTTGATGCGCCCGCCGGAGGGTTTCAGCCCCCGCCTCGGATAACCCCAAAAAGCGCACTTTGCCTTCTTCCACCAGCCGGCTCATGGCACCAACAGTTTCCTCAATGGGAACTTCCGGGTCAACGCGGTGCTGGTAATACAGGTCAATCACGTCTGTACCCAGCCGTTTCAAACTGGCTTCGCACGCGGATCGCACGTATTCGGGTCGTCCGGAAACACCCCGCCAACCGCCGTCCGGCTTGCGGACAATCCCGAACTTTGTGGCAATAATGACCTCCGAACGATGCGCTTTCAAAGCTTTTCCGACCAACTCTTCATTTGCCCCCACACCGTACATGTCGGCCGTATCAAAAAAATTGATTCCCAATTCCACTGCCCGATGCAACACCTGAATCGATTCGGCTTCGTCAGCCGTGCCGTAGAATTCGGACATACCCATACAGCCCAACCCCAATGCCGAAACCTGAACATCCGTCTTGCCTAATTTTCGTAATTTCATAGAATTAACCCCGGTTATGATTCCGAAAGTTCAACGGTTTTTTTGGTTTTTGCGGACTGGTAAATCGCATCCACAATCCGCATGACTTCTAGGGCTTCTTCGCCGTTACACATGGGGGGTGTTCCACTCCGAACATGGTCGATAAAGTAAATCAACTCCTTTTCATAGGATTGTTTATAAACATGTCCCGGTGAGGCCTCGATGGAAGGTGTTAAATTGACCAAACTATCGTGCATTTCTTTATGAATGCGCAATGGATTCAGCAATGCGCCGCCATGTGTCCCAAAGACATTCAGATAATGGAAATCTTTATCACCGAGCAATCCCCACGTTACTTCCACGTTCATGGTGACATCATTTTCAAACCGGATCAATGCCACGGCGGAATCTTCCACGGTTTGTTGGTACACTTTAGAATGAAATGCGGCGGTTACGCTTTCCACTTTAGGCGCGCCGATGAGCCAACGTCCTAAATCTAGCATGGGCACACCTAAATCCATAAAAACGCCACCTCCCGCGGTGGTGCGGTGCGATTGCCATGACTCTAAAAAGCTCAGTTTCGGGCGCAACCAGCCTGTTTTTACGTAAAAAATATCGCCCAGTTCTTTTTGCTCCATGAATTTTTTTAGCAATTGGGCATCTTCCCGAAAGCGATTATTGTACCCCACCATCAATATTTTGCCGGTAGATTGGCTGGCGTCCAAAACTTGTTCTGTCTCTGCTGCATTTCGCCCCAGCGGGCGTTCGCACAACACGTGTTTACCCGCATTTAAGGCAGAAATAGCAATTTCGGCATGCAGATGGTTGGGGGTACAGATGTCCACCGCATCCAGATCGGGTAACTTGACTAAATCGGTATAATCGGTAAAAACATGGGTAACGGCGTATTTCTCTGCCAGTTTTTGAACCTTTGCCTGATCGGGATCACAGATCGCGGTAATCTCAACGCCATCTAAACGTTGATATGCTGGCAGGTGAGCAATCTGAGCCACTGCTCCCGTCCCGATCACACCTATTTTAATGGGTTTGTCACTCATGGAAGACCTTTCCTTGAAATGGCTTTAAAAGTTTAAATTCCAGCAAGTTGTTGGGCACTTGCCAACAGTTCGGTTACGCGTTCTGGGGAGGTTGCTTCGGCATAAAGTCGCAACACCGGTTCTGTACCGGATGGGCGAAACAGCAACCAGCTATCATCCGCCATGGTAAACTTGATACCGTCAAAATCATCAATTTGGACGACAGGAACACCGTTGATGTCTGCCGGCGGATTCGTTTGTAATTTCGGCACCACCCCGGCTTTAATCGCATCCGCACAGTGGGCATCAATCCGGTCATAATAAAATCGACCAAATTCAGCCCAAACATCCGCTAAAATGAGGTCAAGCGGTTTGCCCTCGATTTCGATCAATTCCAACAGGAGTAATCCGGCCAGAAGGCCATCTCGTTCGGGGATATGCCCTTTGAAACCGATCCCCCCGCTTTCTTCTCCACCGATCACAATGTCGCGGTGACGCATGTGTTCGCAGATATATTTGAACCCGACCGGTGTCACAAGCACTTCCCGATTATATTTTTGGGCGATTTTGTTGATCAGTTGGGTGCTACTGATGGTCTTGACAATGTCCCCCGGCAATCGTCGATGTTTAATCAGATGGAGGGTCAGCAGGGCAAACACCTGATGCGGATTGATAAAATTGCCCTGCCGGTCTACCACACCAATGCGATCGGCGTCACCATCGGTTGCCAGACCAATATCTGCCTTCTCCTGCCGGGTACGTGCCATCAGAGGTTGTAAATTTCGGGCAATGGGTTCGGGGTCTCGCCCGCCAAAATAGGCATCGCGTTCCCCAGCAATCGTAAGGACGGTATATGGTAATCCATCCAGCAGGCGGGCGGTGTAGTTCAGCCCTGCACCGTGCATGGAGTCCACCACAATTTTACCGGATCGACCGGAATTCCTACCAAGTGTTACCATGCGGCGGCAAAAATCCACATACGGCGGGGAAAAATCCGTGATCTCAATAACATGCTCGGCACATGCGGTGTCAAATGCCAGTCGCTGGGGGGGGTGTTGGTACAAGCGTCGTTCAATGGCGCGAGTCGTCTCTGTATCTGCTGAGCCACCAAAATACGGTTTAAACTTAAATCCGTTAAAGGGGTAAGGGTTGTGGCTCGCCGTGATCAAAATCCCGGCACCCGCGTTAAGATAGGGCACCATGTAGGAGATCACCGGGGTCGGAACCACTGCATCCGAGAGCTTGACCGGAATGTGATTCCCTGCCAGAACTTCCGCCGCCGCACGCGCAAATTGTTCTCCCATAAAGCGATTATCATAGCCAACCAACACACCTTTTTCTGCCAATTCGGGGTGATCCTCCCGGAGATAATCGGCAACGGCTTGTGTGACGATCCGCACGTTATCAAAGGTAAAATCTTCGGCAATAATACCACGCCAACCATCGGTACCAAATTTAATTTTTGTCACAAGGCTACCTTTTGTGTTGTTCGAGTTTCAAAATAGAGGTGGTTTGGGGTCGAATTTTCGCCCACTCGGCAATTTCATGCCCGGCCACCCATAACATGGCATCTCCGGCGAAAATTAGTGGAATAGCATCCCGCATTAAGCGGGGCACTTTAGCGTCAATTAGGTACTTTTTTAATCGTTTCGGTTGCTCCAGCCCCAACGGTTGAAAACGGTCACCTGCCCGGCGGGAACGCACCAGCAACACATCACCGGCGGATCGAATCCGTACCGCCTCCCAATCAAAGTAAGCCTGATTGGGGTCGTGCCGGCTGAAATCATCCGTAAATTGAGCCCGGGGGATAACCTCTGCCCGCAACGTGACCTCTCCCCACCGAACCGAACCGGGAACGGTGAACTGAACCGTCCTGGTATCCGGCAAGGTTTCGTTAAAATCCGTATCCAAAACCAATCGAGATGCTTCACGTAGGGCAACGATTCCGGCTGGAAGATGAAGCTGTTGCCCCGAGCGATTTGCCAAAGCGAGCACTAAACACGCTTCAATATGGTGGAACGTCAAGGCTTGTAAATGATCCGCCAACTGCGAAATTGCCTGATATATCAAGCGACGCTGAATCGCTATATCATATGTTACAAAAGTAGGAAGATCAATATAAATCTGGTGGGCCGTGACGGGAATTATACAGGCTTGGGCGGCTTCTGCGGTTAACCGGCTCAGCAGATCATTTTCGGCACGGAACAACTCTGCCAGTTGTGCCAAATGGGGTTTTAACGCCGGGTTTGCCTGTTCGTGTAAAAACGGAAATATCGTGTGCCGGACGTGGTTGCGAAAATAATCGGTTTTAGCGTTGGAGGAATCTTCCCGGTACGCTAACTGACGGTCTTGCAGATATTGCACCAGCGACGCGCGGGACTGGTTCAACAACGGGCGGATGTATGGGTCTCGTCGAGGGGCTATACCGCTTAATCCTCGCAATCCTGAACCGCGCAAAAAGCGCATTAACACCGTTTCGGCTTGATCATCGGCGGTGTGTCCCGTCGCGATTTTAGTTGCCTGACATGCTTGCGCCACTTCTTCAAAAATCGCGTAGCGGGCTTGCCGGGCAATCTCTTGCACAGACCCTTTTTCGGAGGCGATTCGCGCGCTAATACCGGCAGTTTGAAGGGTCACCGGCAGTGCATACTGATCCGCTAATTGCCGGACAAATTGCGCATCGGCATCGGATTCCGTACCGCGGAGTTGGTGATTGACATGAACAATCTGAAGGGAAAGATCAAGTTGGGGGCGTAACCGGTAGAGTATGTCCAGCAAACAAACAGAGTCTAACCCACCGGAAACGGCAACCAGTACCCGATCTTGAGGACCCAGTAACTGGTGGCGCTCAATATAGCGCAGTACAGAGGATAGCATGGGCAAAATAAAAAACCTCGATTCGAGGCGGAATCGAGGTTCACTGGCAAAGTTGGTAGCGGTGGAGGGACTCGAACCCCCGACACGCGGATTATGATTCCGCTGCTCTAACCAGCTGAGCTACACCGCCAGTTGAAATCGGCTCAAAAATAAAAATAAGTTTGATGAATTTCATCAAACCTAACGGAAATATGGTTGCGGGGGCAGGATTTGAACCTGCGACCTCCGGGTTATGAGCCCGACGAGCTACCAGACTGCTCCACCCCGCGTCCTTTTTTCAAGCGAGTGGGAATATATGTATAACCAAGGCAGGTGTCAAGGGTTTTTTCCGTTTTATTTAACGAACATGTGATTTGAGAGGCGGAAGAGGGCCAGATAAAATTCCGAAGCTGTGGTGTCACCGGAAAAACCGTCGATTTTTTATGCGGATCGTATTATATTGTGCGCCGACGACAACATCTACTCATATCAACCATGAAGGAGCCGGAGGTTTATGGCAACACGAAAAAGCAGATCACGGGTATTAAAACTCAAATCTATTACATTACGCTATGAAGATGTCATTCGAGATTACCGTTGTGCAATTAAGAGCCGGGAAGCCAGTCTGTTAGGGCGAAAAGAAGTCATGGGCGGTAAGGCAAAATTTGGTATTTTTGGTGATGGGAAAGAAGTCCCCCAACTTGCCGCCGCGCACTCCTTCCGCAAAGGGGATTTTCGGGCAGGCTATTACCGCGACCAAACGTTCATGTTGGCGTTGGGGGTGGTTTCATTCCATGAATATTTTGCCCAGTTGTACGCCCATGCGGATGTAAATGCCGAACCGGCGACTGCCGGACGGTCTATGAATGCCCATTTTGCCACACGATTGCTCAATCCCGATGGGACTTGGAAGGAACTCACCGAAATGTATAATTCCGCTGCCGACCTCTCGCCGACGGGTTCCCAGATGCCCAAGTTGGTCGGTCTGGCGTATGCGTCCAAATTGTATCGCCATGTGCCGGAACTCAGCACCTTTACCCAATTCTCCAAAAATGGAAATGAAATCGCATGGGGAATGATCGGTAATGCCTCTTGTGCGGAAGGCATGTTTTGGGAATCTATCAATGCGATTGGCGTCCTCAAGTCTCCGGCGATTATCTCTATTTGGGATGACCACTACGGAATTTCGGTGCGAAATGAGCATCAAGTTACCAAAGAGGATATTTACGAACTCCTCAAAGGATTCCAATGCAAACGAAGCACTATCCCTTATGATGGATTCGAGATTTACACCGTCAAAGGATGGGATTATCCCAAATTGGTAGAAACGTATGCCAAAGTTGCCCAAGCCGTCCGTAAAGACCACCATCCCGCCATTATTCACGTGGACGAAATCACCCAACCGCAGGGGCACTCGACCTCCGGCAGCCATGAGCGGTACAAATCCCGTGAACGGCTGGAATGGGAAAAAGAATTTGATTGTATTAAAAAAATGCGAGAGTGGATGATCGATAAAGGCATCGCCACTCTTGAAGAATTGGAGCAATGGGAAGAGGAAGACCGTGCCGAGGTGCGCCGCATTCGAGATGAAGCGTGGGAAGCCTTTATCACCCCAATTCAGCAGGAAAAAAAGACGGTCATCGACCTGTTTGACCAGATCGCGGCAGAATCGACTACCAAACCCGCCTTGGAACCCATCAAAACCACATTAGATAAAGTACCTGTATTGGGGCGTAAGCATTTGATGTCTGCGATTCAACAAGTGCTAATTGCCACCCGGCAGGAACCCCATCTGCCGGCACGGCAACGCCTCATTGACTGGAAACGCCAACAAGATGTTCTCAATACGGATCGCTATAGCTCACATCTTTACAGCGAATCGGAACGTTCCGCACTGAAAATTCCTGAAGTTAAGCCGGTCTATTCCGAAAAGTCGAAAATGAAAAACGGCTTTGAAATTCTCAATATCTGTTTTGATAAGATGTTGGAGCGTCATGATCGTCTGATTGCCTTTGGGGAAGATGTGGGCGAGTTGGGAGGTGTCAATCAGGGATTTCGGGGATTGCAAGATAAATATGGATTGTTGCGCGTCTCAGATACCGGTATCCGGGAATGCACCATTATCGGGCAGGCAATTGGGATGGCGATGCGCGGCTTACGCCCTCTGGCAGAAATTCAATATCTGGATTACATTTTGTATGGCTTACAATTGATGTCCGATGACCTGGCGACGTTACATTGGCGCACCAAGGGTGGCCAAAAAGCACCCGTCATCATCCGCACGCGAGGGCACCGGCTGGAAGGAATTTGGCATGCGGGCTCACCCTTAGCGGGAATTCTGAACCTAGTACGTGGAATACATGTCCTTGTCCCCCGTAATATGGTGCAAGCCGCCGGATTTTATAACACCTTGCTAGCATCCGATGACCCGGGTCTGGTGATTGAGGTGCTCAATGGGTATCGATTAAAAGAACGCCTGCCCGATAATATCGGTGAATTCACTTTGCCGTTAGGTGTCCCTGAAGTGCTACGGCAGGGTACAGATGTCACCCTGGTGACGTATGGCGCCTGTTGCCGGTTAGCATTGGAAGCCGCAGAACGGTTGGCACAAGTGGATATCGAGGTCGAAGTGATTGATGTGCAAAGTCTGCTACCGTTTGATCTCAAGGGAATCATCGTGGAATCTCTGAAAAAAACCAACCGGATCCTCTTTTTGGATGAAGATGTCCCGGGCGGGACAACGGCGTATATGATGCAGGAAGTTCTGGAAAAACAGGATGGGTATCACTGGCTAGATTCCAAGCCACGTACTCTTCCGGCAAAGCCGCACCGCCCGGCGTATGGCTCCGATGGTGATTATTTCTCCAAACCGAACGTAGAAGATATTTTCCGGGAAATCTACCAGATGATGCACGAGTTTTCGCCGGCAGATTACCCCCTATTTTTGGACTAATTGCCCCTGAGGAACGATTCGGTTTCGCGAGTCTCAAACATCTCAGTATTATGTTTAACCCTAAAACCCTAAATATTTATGGAGGTTTACAATGAAGTACATTTTACGTACCATCCCCCTAATAATCGTACTGGTATTTACCCTCGGTGCAAAACACGATCAATTGATTAAAGATATGGTCAAATTTGACAAAGCCTATGTCCCTGCACTGGTTTTTACCAATCAAAACAATGTTGCAAGTGCTAAAAAAGCAATGCACGCCTTGCAAACAGCGTGGCAGTCTTTCAAATCCACTTACTACACTTATACTATCAATGATCCGTTGTGGCAGACCAATTTGGACGAGATTGAATTGCGGTTGAACAAAGCCCAAGAGATGATCGACGGCGGAAATCTGACCGTCGCCCATAATATGCTGGAAGCCGTGCGCTGGTCATTCCAGCAGTTGCGCGCGCGGAACCAGATCGATTATCTGATGGACGATTTCACGATGTACCACGATTATATGACCCAAATGGCGACCTTGGGTGCCAAAAGTGACCTTAGCGATACCGATTTAGCAGATTTGGAAAACGGGTTGTTCCCCCAAGCGGATCAATTATGGCAGAAAATCGAAGACCGGACTCAAGATGCGAAACAATTTGGGATGAGTAGCGACGAGTTTGTCCAATTTGAAAATCTGATAAAAACACAACGTGCCAGTTTAGACCAACTGCAACAGGCGATAAAAAATAAAAATAAAGCCCAAATCAAAACGGCTACCCAGCAACTAAAACCAAATTTTGCAAAATTATTTATGCTGTTTGGCAACTTTGATGGCTTGCAATAAATTTTTAATTTTTAATTTCTCATTCTGGAGGAGGACTTATGGATTATCGGATTGAAACGGATACAATGGGTGAGGTAAAAGTCCCGAAAGACAAATACTACGGGGCTCAAACCGCCCGCTCGTTGATGAATTTTAAGATTGGGAATGACCATTTCCCGCGGGAAATGATCCGGGCGCTTGGTATTTTGAAGAAAGCCGCGGCGCTAACAAATAACGAACTGGGTACGCTCCCGGATGACAAAGCAACCTTGATCATTCAAGCGGCGGAAGAAGTAATCGAGGGAAAATTAGATGAACATTTTCCATTGGTCGTCTGGCAGACCGGTTCCGGTACGCAAACCAACATGAATACTAACGAAGTCATCGCGAATCGTGCCATTGAACTTGCTGGTGGTGAATTAGGTAGTAAAACACCCATCCATCCCAACGATGATGTCAATAAGGCACAATCCTCCAATGATACGTTTCCCACCGCAATGCATATCGCCGCTGCAGAACAAATCCACCACTATCTGATTCCACGTGTACAAAAGTTGCGTGATACACTTCATGATAAGGCAGAAGCCTTTAACGATATTGTCAAAATTGGGCGAACCCACCTGATGGATGCCGTACCCCTGACGTTGGGGCAGGAATTTTCAGGGTACGTTCAACAGTTGGATAATGCCATTTATCGCCTTAAATTTGCCCTCGATGGATTATATGACCTCGCTTTGGGGGGTACTGCCGTTGGAACCGGCTTAAATACCCACCCCGAATTTGCGGAGAAAGCCGCCGCGCATATAGCGAAAATTACAGGTTTGCCGTTCCGTTCCGCACCCAACAAATTTGAAGCCCTCGCGGCGCACGACGCCATCGTTTTTGCGAGCGGGGCACTAAAAACCCTTGCCGCTGCCATGATGAAAATTGCCAATGATGTCCGCTGGTTGGCATCCGGTCCTCGCTGTGGGTTGGGCGAATTGATCATCCCTGCCAATGAACCGGGCAGTTCCATCATGCCGGGTAAAGTCAACCCAACCCAATCCGAAGCCGTGACAATGGTCTGTGCCCAGGTGATGGGTAATGATGCCGCTATCAATATCGCCGGTGCCTCCGGAAATTTTGAGCTGAATGTCTTCAAGCCAGTGATGATCTTCAATCTGCTCAATTCGGTGCGGTTACTCGCGGATGCGTGCGAGTCGTTCAATGACCATTGTGCTGTGGGTATTGAACCTAATCGGGAAAAAATCGACTACTTTTTAAATAACTCGCTGATGCTGGTTACGGCACTCAACCCCCATATCGGTTATGATAACGCGGCAAAGATCGCTAAAAAAGCCCATGCTGACGGCTCCACATTGAAAGAAGCCGCCATTGAATTGGGTATTTTGACCGCCGAGCAGTTTGATGAATGGGTTCAGCCGGCAGAAATGACCCACCCTAAAAAATAACACCCATACATCCGAGCACAAAAAAGCCCGCATCTGGTAAAGATGCGGGCTTTTCTAATGGTAGAGGGATCAAAACCGTTAGCGGAGTAGCATCATTGTTTTGGAGCGCGCGTGATGAGGGGTTTCCAAACGGTAAATGTACAATCCGCTACTCATTGCTTGCCCCTGTGAATTTGTCCCATCCCAGATAAGGTGGTATGATCCTGCTGGTTGGTTCGATAACGTCCATTGCCGCACCAATCGTCCCGCAATATCATAAATGGTGAGCGACACTTCACCCGCCTGCGCTATATCATATTGAATCGTCGTCTTGGGGTTGAACGGATTGGGTACATTTTGATATAAAATCACCTGTGACGGAACGGTCAGCGAGGCGATCTCAGGTTCAACAGCGACGATATCTGTTTCCTGTCGGGTGATGGTCAAAATGATGGGGTTGAGCAGATTTTCCATGTACATTTCTGCCACCGCCGGACTTTGATTTGCCGGAAGAGCGTAAAACTGTGTTCCTAAGCCAAACGTACCTGTACCAAATTGGGAGACCTGAATACCGGTATCCCCGTAGGACGCACCATCCCCGGTATCAACACTGCCATCACCGGTGCCACCGTTGGCGTTATCATAATAGTAAAAATCAACGTTGCCCAGACCGGAATCAAACTGGAACAACTGCATCAATGAACCCTGATTACTACTGCCCAAGGCATAACCGGAGCCGTCTGGAATATCCACTTCAGGGTCATCGGGTTCACCATCAATCAACACCGAATCCGCGTGACTGGATAGATGCATCCAACTGCCAATCTGATTTTCGTTAAAATCGACCGAGACCCGCAGATGTTCCAATCCGATCTCCGCCGGATCGACATCAATGGCATCATCTGCTTGACCGAGATATCGCTCATAGATGATAAACTCCATATCAAACTCCATCGGGAAGTCGTCGGCAATTTCGATCTGACCTTGTGCCTGACGGATTACGCGGATCGGACCATCCACGACCTGGATTGAGGTTACTTCGATTTGGTCTTCGGTGACTTCATACTCAAACGGGGGAAAGGGGGGCGGCAGGATGGCAATCGCACCCCTCATGCGAAACTTGACCCGGTCAATCATGTCCGTGCCGGTACCCCCACCCGCTTCGGTGATCGCTAAATCTTCCAGCGTGGGACCATTGGCAAAGCCGATGGTAAGATATTCACTAGAAAAGACATCGGTACCGGCATCATAGCTAACATAATCTTCGGTAAATTCGATCTCCAATGTTTCAGAGCGATAAAGATAGACCCACCCTGCTTCATCTGGGTGAGCACCATCCGTAACTTGTATCTCAAAACGTGGGTTATCCAAGGCACCTTGTTCCATCAACCAGCGGTCTTCAGGGGCTCGATCACCGGCATCTTTTGCCATAAACACTAATTCATCATTCGGGTCAACCAACCCGTTATCGGGGTCAAAATACGACCCAGTGGAATCACTCACTTCATCATATTGGAACGGTATTTGATGCCAGGTACTATCAGAATTGTCAAATCGATAGAGGAAAAACTCATCGGCCGGAGCATCGTAAATTTCGGTAAAACTCTCCATCCAGAGCACAATTGGCTCAAATTCCCGGTCTAGTTGATTTTCTTGTGCTAAAAGGGGGGATACTGCCCATAACAACCCCCAAACCAAGATAAAACGTTTCATTTTGCCTCCTGTGGGTGAAAGGTGTTGGTGAGAATGGATGGTATATACGGGATTTTGGAACCTTACTTCCATAAATCCCGAAAGAATTGGTATATTTTAAACGGCAATGTTCGGCGTACGCGAATGGCAAAATCTTCTAGTGTTTGGGCATGGTCACGTAAGGCACTCACTTGTTGCTCAAGCTCCTCAATGCGGCTCTCATAGCGGCGGATTTTAGCCTGAATTTGGCGCTGGTAAGCGACATGATCCATCCCAGTAATCAGATGGCGATGTTTTTCAAACGCATACCCCAACCAATAATCTCGTTTGGGCGAATTATCGTGCGCATACGCACCTTGTCGATCTGTGAAGATACGATATTCGGATGTGACGACTCGCAGGTGTTGAAAATCAAATTTACGCGAAACCCGCACCCAAAAATCCCAGTCGTCATAGATGTCAATATCTTCAGAAAAATTAGGCACATGTTGCAAAATTACGTTGGAAAACATAACACACATGATGGGTGTCAGATTTTCAAATAGCATCGCCGAGCGGTCAAAATCGTTGCTGAAAATCACTTTTTTTTCTTTAAGCCGGTAATCCCCGGATTCTGTATCCCGCTCGTAAAAGGCACAGCAGGTGTCCGTGTAAGCAACTTCGAGATCATGGTGTTCCAAAAAATCGACCAAAATTTCGCAATGCTCCGGGTACAACAGGTCATCATCATCTAAAAACATAAGATATTTACCCCTGGCATGTTTCAGCCCACTGGAAGCCGCCTTTGCCTCGCCACCGCTTTTTTCGTGCGTGACCAAACGTATCTCCAGAGCGGGACGAAACGTTTCCAGAAGATCGTCAATAGGGTTACCACCGTCATTGACAATAACCACCTCGATCTGAGAGTAAGTCTGATTGACAATGCTTTGCAGCGCTTCTGCCAATAAATGAGGGCGATTTTTGGTACGGACGATGATCGACACTTGAGGACCTGTTTTAACCTTGTGAATCACATCCACCTGTTGTTGTTGCAAATAGACCTGCGCCAACGAGGGATAATGATCCATGGCGGTATTCACTGCCCAAAACGCTTCCGCATAGCGGTATTTATCCTGAATTAAGCTGAGAGTGCGATATTCGTTCAATCCCAAAATCCGTTCATAATGATTTTCAGCCAATTGGCTCGGAAAGGCTTGTAACGCTCGTTTTTTCCGGTCAATTACAGACGTGATATCAATCAGGGTGTTGGGTCGGATAGGCGTCAAGGTTTCATAGAACCAGATGTGAACCGGGAAGCTCAGTTGGGAGGCCGTTTCCCAAACCAGATGGGCTGTTGTTCGGTGATCCGGATGGATTTCGGTTGGAGCGGGACAGAGTACCAATTGGGGTTGGAAGGTATAAAAGCATTCCAAACAGCGTTCGATCAATTCGGTGGTGATATGTAAAGATTCGCACCGGTAGTCCCAAAATTCCACATCGGTTGTACCCAGAATTTGTGCCGCCGCCCGGAGTTCATTCTGCCGTATCTGCACATACTCTTGGGGGTCATATCGCTTGGAGAAATCTCCGGTACGACCATCGGTCACATTGATGATTTTCACCGGATTACCGGCTTGGGTCAGCAAGGTAATGGTACCCCCACAGCCAATTGTTTCGTCATCGGCGTGGGGGGCAAAAACCAATACCCGTTGACCCACCGGAATTTTGGTCACTTCAAACGCAATAATATCCCGTTCCTTAATCATGATTCATTTATTTGAGGAAGGCAAAAGGGGGTCTGGTTCTGGGTTATAACGCTTTGGCATGATAGCGGGCATAGATCAAGGTTCGACCCAGCAACTCTTTGGCAAACAAAAGGGTATCCAAATCTTCCGAGAGCGCTTTGCCAATGTCCAACAACTGTTTTGCCCTACCTAAATTTAGATTCATTGGTTCCAGGCGCAAAAGTGCATCACTATTGGGTTGGCCGAGCAAGAGTTCATCCATACGAGCCGCTGTTTCGCGTTCGGCGCGTGTTCCGTTATGCTTTTTCCAGACCACAAACGTAATAAAGGCATACACCCCGTTCTGCTGTAAGACACCCAGAGCTTTGGTGATCACGTTTTCCACATCTCCCCCTCGAAAGCGGTACTTTTGCATGGCGGGTTTGAGACCATCAGCCAGACGTTGGGCATAATCCACGCAGTAAAAATCCAGATTTTCAATAGTTGTGTTCATGGTATTTCCTCTTTTAGGATTCCAGATTCAAAAATAGCGTGCGACCCATCCCCCGGGAAGTCATCCCTCCCAGACCGAGATATTCGGTTGCTCGCATTCCCTGTTCAACGTTTTTTTGAATCCATTGGTAGTCATATTCTAATCGTTTCCCCCCAATCTCAAAATTACGCGGGTCTTTATAAATCGCTTGAAAATAGAAGATCGTCGTGCGGGGCACGGCCTCATAATTGAATAATGCACCTTTTTTGGCGGCACCAATGTGCGGGTCAATCGCCACCGACGTGCGAATTTCCATGTTGTTATTGACCACATGACCAAATAACTTATCGGTCACTAGGACGGTATGGCTCAGGAGTTCATCCGGTACACCATATTCTTTCAAGGCTGCCTGTCCTGAGGGTGTTAGCGGATGGTCCGTTGAAGTCACATTGAGCAGAATCCACCCCAGATTGATCTTATCGTTTCGGACAGGGGTTTGAATGTGATTTCGCTCAGGGTTGATCTGAATGTGCAGTTGATCCGGTTGCAAGATATTGGCGTTAACCAAGCTATTAAGTCCGTTGAGCGATACGACCCAGACCGGCCCATTCATGGAATGAACCGGAAAAAAGAGGATTTGTCCATCCATAAACTGTACCAAGCTGGTGAAGCCAATCTTCTCATCTTGGGTGAAACCGTAGGTGACACAAACAGGACAATCGGCTTGCCCACAATGGTCGGTGTGTTCTTCCCCTGTTTTGCCGGCACAACTGGCAAATTTACCTGGTTTGGTCTCCCGTAAGAATTTTTCCGGAAAGTACATGGCGGTGTAACTCCGGCACGTTCCGGCAAGAGTGGTTGCCGGAAATTTGGGTAAATTCGTATTGGGGTCCCGCACAACCGTATTATCCACAATTCCTAGTTCTTTGGTATGGGAGCCAATATGAATGGGATCGAGTGCCATTGCAAAATACCATTTGGCAACATAGGGTGTTGTCACAGTTCAGGTCCTTTCTAAAGGTGTCTTACTACAGTTTTGATAACTTGATTGAGTTCATTGAAATCCCCGAAGGTTTGCCAGCCGGAGGCTGGAGTTGAGGTGTGCTTTATTGCTTGCAGTTGTGCTTGCCAACTTCCTCCCCCGGAATGTTGTTGGGGTGGGGCTGAGAGTTCAATCTGAAGCCCGGACATTCCAAATTTCCCAGTTACCACCGGTGGAAGATTACCTTTCTTGCGGACAAACGATATGCTGGTCTGGCCAAACCCTTTGCTTTTCTTGGCGGAAAAGCCGTAAACCGTCAAGGTGGACCGGATGATCTTATTCAGCATTTGGAGGTCTTCCTTGACTTCCGCTTTGACCTGCTTCGGGGACTGAGAAATCAGATCAAATGGGAAATAGAGCAGGCTGAAATAGCCGCAGGCACCTTTTGGAGCAACTTCTAGCATCACCGGAACCGTCCCCGCTTTGGTTTTGCGATCATGGGGATTTATCACCTGTAAATCAATTGCATCAAAAAAAGTAGGATACGTGCGCAATCGCCCCCGCCGTCCCCACTTTTCGGCGTCTGGATCATCATCTTTTTTGGCATCCCCAAATAGCCGGTTGATCACCGCCGCCGGATACCCCATCAAGGATGCTACTGCCCGCAGATGCCCTTTCCAAGCAGACGGACGTACCATTGGCAGTTTAAAGACCGGGTCTTTGGTAATCGGATTGTCATGAATATAAAATGGCGTGTCATCTCCGCTGGTGTAGGGACGGATCAATCGAAATTGAAACTGCAAAAAGAACGAATACGGCGGTAAGGATTGAATATCCACCGATGGCGGATAAATACCCAGTTGATCCAAACGGTTTAAGTATGGTTCGATCAACTCTGCGGTATAGCTATTTTTGCCTCGGTTGTAATGAAGTAAGCTTTTGTAGCCCCCACCATACTTAAAATGACCATTTTTAGCAAATTCTTTGGCATCAGCAATGACGGATTGCGCTAGCAGGTTTACGCGGGTATAAATATCGGTCAATTCCGTATAGGGCGCCCGGCGGTCATCGCCCACAATTCGTCGTACATCGCTTTCCCGAATACAAGGATATTCGGCATATAGATCATAACCCATGAAGCACCTCCTTACCGGTTTTAGTACCGCGGACACCCAGATCATTTAGTTTTTTCAACACAACAGTCAACATCGCATCATCCGTAGT
Organism: Gemmatimonadota bacterium; assembly: GCA_003697105.1. GTDB lineage: Bacteria > 4572-55 > 4572-55 > J002 > J002 > J002. The sequence goes on from RFFQ01000169.1 coordinate 19,144, forward strand.
GTAGCCCCAAATTCGGGCGGCACCGCGTTCCCTAAACGAAAATACTTTTTTGCTAATTCCCCGCCGTCCGGCAAGAAACCCTGTTGGGTCAATCTTGAGGAGATCGTTAATCTGTTGCTGGTTAATCCAGTAGCCGGACTTAAAAAAGAAGTGATCCAACCGTGGATATTCTTTCGGGGTCTGCGTGAGCCGGTTACGGATATTCTCCGATTGAGTGATGATCTGATTGAGATACGCCTCAACGGCGTTTCGGTCCAAACCGGCAGGAAGTTCGGGCAAGGATGAGATTTTGACCAGACCGAAATCAGGCATTTTGGGGGGTTTTTTGGTCGTCTGCCCGCCAATGGAGCCCCACTTATCAATTAAGGTCAATGTTTTTTGCCACAACCAAAGCTCTTCCGCACGTAGGGGGCGCACGAACACAAATTGCAACTGAAATTGTTCTCCGCCCCGACGGGAAAGCCGGGTCTGTTTTGCATTTCCCTGACTATCGGTAATCAACAGCCGAAATTTACTGCTGTAACCGGTACAGCCAAATACCCGGCAAACCGGACAGACATCTTTAAGCCCAGCCTCTAGGCTGTTTGTTTGGGAATACGCTTCTTCGTCAAAGATACACGAGTCATTACTGGTTGGGTCGCACGCAAACCCGCCCAGCCCACGAACAAGCGATTCATACCACCAGCGGATACTACCGACAATAGCGGTTTCTTGAATCTCATTACTCCGCCGGTCAATATCGCCTGTCCATAAAGGTGTCAAGGTTTTGAGTTGAATTTGGAGGATATTTTCCACATAAACTCCTTTCGGTATGAGGTGAATGGAGCAAGAGGATTCGTTGCTACAATCGGGGTATAAATCCGGTTATATTGACAATTCCTGAATAAATTCAGCGGCTTCAATCACCGGCGCTAGCTCTTCCGATCGAATAAGATAACCGTATAATCCCATTCCGCGTTGAAATAGCGGATTAATCGGCTGATGGTGCATGATCATTGTGGAATAGGTTGCCATAATTTCATCATGCGTATGGCGATAGGGCTTATTTGCTTTGCGTCCCGCATAGCATGTGTAATATTTTCGCTCATAATGGGGAGTCAAAAAGGTATTATGTACCACAATGTGTGCCCATTCGCGGTAGATATCTATATCACAGGCGAAATTGAACATATCCGTCGTCAATCCCCCCGGTGGACGGCGATTGATTTCCATAGCAACCGGCGGTTGATCCGCACCAAAATAGAAAAATTCCAGGTGGAAAAAACTCTCTCGCAACTGAAACGCCTGAACGCATTTCATCCCAAACTCAACTACATTCTCTGGAATATGCCGTAACGAATAATAATAATGATTTGCATCTGTATTCACTGTTTCGAGTGGGCTAGGATGATATTTATGTGAAGTATAAAACACCACTTGCCCATTCTGATCGACTAACCCATCAAAGGTGAGAATATCCGCTTCAATAAAATCTTCCAAAAGGTAATCTACTTCGGGTTTGGTTTCAAAAAATGACTGCAACTGGGATTCATCTTCAATTTTGTAGATGTGTTGTGCCCCAACCCCCTGATCCGGCTTGGCGATCACGGGATAACCGGTCGCCTCGATAAACGCTCGTGCCGATGCTTCATCGGTAACCCGCGTACCGGGGGCAACCGGAATTCCTGCCGATTCAAACACCGCACGCATTTTGGATTTAGACTTAAACCGGTGTAATTCCGTGACGTTTAAACCCGGTATGTTAAAATCCGTCCGGATTCTGGCATCTGTTTGCAACCAATGTTCATTATGGGATTCAAACCGGTCAAGCTTACCATATTTGTGGGTAAAATAGCCACATGCTCGCAAAATTTCATCGTAATGTTCCATATTGCCCACTTGATAATATTCGGTCAGACCCTCGTGGCTCAGGTCGTGGGGGAGTTGGTGATGTGGAACATCTGCAATGCCAAGCACGTTAACACCCAGTTCTTTTAAACGGATGCTAAATAAACGAAAATTTTGCGGGAAATGGGGTGATAAATAGACAAAATTCATAATTTCGACTCCTATACAGATACAAATGCCTTTTTTTCACTAGCAAAATACGGTATAATACCTTCATGCAAGTTACAATAAAATTATCTTTGTGAAAAGGCAACCTTTTTATTGGGTACCATCGAAAAATGAACCTAATTCTCTGGATTTTCAGTGGTTTACTTTTACTAAAGCTCGCTGTCGAATTGGGTCTGAACATTCTCAACCGGCAAGAGACGCTACGCCATGCGGGTCAAATTCCTCCAGCGTTTCAAGCGGTGATGGATGAAGAGACATACCAAAAAGCAGTGGCTTACACCCTTGCCAAAAATCGTTTTGGGCAATTTCAGCTTATTTTTCATACCGTCATTCTGGCAACTGTTATTCTAAGCGGTGTTTTGCCCGATTTATTTGATGTGACGCGTGCCTTTCTCGGCGATTCGATCTGGGCACAGGGGATGTACCTGGTGGGGGTAGGGTTTATCCTCATGATTCCTTCCATTCCGCTAGACCTATGGTCCACATTCAAACTGGAACAGCGGTTTGGTTTTAATACCACTACATTTAAGCTCTGGCTCGCCGATCAGATTAAAGGATTACTCGTGGGTTTTGCTATCGGTTATCCGCTGGTTTGTCTTACCCTAAAACTGGTTGATTGGGTGGGTGATAGTTGGTGGCTTTGGGCGTTTGGAATTATGGTTGGTTTTCAATTATTGATGATGATTCTCTATCCCAAGTTGATCTTACCACTATTTAATAAACTCTCTCCGTTGCCCGAAGGCGAGCTGAAAACTCAATTGATGGCGCTTGCCGACCGCACCGGATTCCGGGCGAAAACGATTCAGGTCATGGATGGGAGTAAGCGTTCCACCCATTCCAACGCTTTTTTTACCGGTTTTAGCCGCTGGCGCCGAATTGTGTTATTTGATACCCTGATCGAACAACTCTCCCCCGCCGAACTGGAAGCGGTGCTGGCTCATGAAATCGGACATTATAAAAAAGGGCACGTTCCTAAGATGTTGGCAATTTCTATCGTTTTTGAGTTTATCGGATTTGCCCTGATTGCCCATTTAGCCCAAAGCGGCTGGTTTTACGGGGCATTTGGGTTTGCCCTCAGTGATGGGCTGGCACCGGTCTTTTTGTTGTTCTCTTTATTAAGCGGCTTAGTGACATTCTGGTTTACCCCGCTCTTTACCTCTCTTTCCCGTAAACATGAATACGAAGCAGACGCTTTCGCGCGTGAGGCAATCCACAGCGCAGAACCCATGATCAGCGCCTTGCGTAAACTGAGTGAAAAAAACCTGAGCAACTTGACCCCGCACCCTTGGTTTAGCCGCTTTTATTACAGCCATCCCACGTTGCTCGAACGGGAAACTGCCCTACGCCAAGACGCCAAACCTCCAAATCCGGTATAATATTTGATATTATGAAACGATATGAACGAAATTTGGCTCATCAACACAGAATCAAAAAGAACAAACTATAAATAGAATTAGCATGTTAGCGCCCTTAGGGGTTGAGAACGCTTGTGATAACTCGGTGTAGTGTTTTACCTGCATTTCGCCTTATTTATGAGGAGATTACTCATGACGACAAACGGACGGGCGGACATTTTAATCGTTGACGACCAACCCAAAACATTACGATTATTAACAACGATGCTAGAAAAACAGGGGTTTCGTGTCCGCACGGCTATCGATGGAGATGTTGCCTTAGAAGCGGTGGCGAACCAACTACCAGACTTGATCTTATTGGATATTATGATGCCCAACATGAATGGCTATGAGGTGTGCCAAAAATTACGAGCCGCCGAGGCAACACAAAATATTCCGATTATTTTCCTCAGTGCCATCACCAATACGGAAGACATCGTTAAAGCATTTACTGCCGGAGGAAATGATTATGTGAGCAAACCCTTTCAAGCTCAAGAAGTCCTTGCTCGGGTGGAAACGCATCTGGAACTGCGAAAAATGGAACAAGAACTCAAGCACAAAAATATGTTGCTGGAACAGGAATTAATGGAACGCCGTGCGGCAGAAATTGCTTTGCGCGAAGCCTTGATGCGGGAAAAAGAACTCAGCCGCCTTAAATCTCAATTCTTAACAATGGTTTCCCATGAATTCCGAACCCCCTTGACCGTCATCCAATCCTCTGCAGAACTGTTTGCCACCTATCATCATCGACTCAACGAAGATGAACGCGCCCATCAACTGGAAAATATAAGACAAAGTATCAAGACAATTACCACCCTGTTGGATAATTCATTATTACTCAATTATGCCGAGTCAAATATATTGCCCTACCACCCGGTAGCCGTAGATGTAGTCCGATTTTGTAAAAAATTAGTAGAAGAAATCAACAATTTAAATCCGAAGCGCACTATTCATTTCAGTCACGAACCCGCCCGGATCCATGTTGAAATAGACCCCCAACTGACCCGCTATATCTTACTGAATGTGCTGAATAATGCCATCAAATATTCCCCAGTGACCTGTCCCATCATGTTAGAAGTACACCGCTACAATGGGAACGTTCAATTTCGGGTAGAAGATCAGGGAATCGGTATTCCGGCAAACGATCTCGTCCATCTATTTGAACCTTTTTTCCGGGCAAAAAATGTGGGAGAGACCGCCGGATTGGGCATCGGTCTCTCCGTTGCTAAATTGGCAATAGACCTCCATCAGGGCACCATCCAGATCGATAGTCAGGAAAACAGGGGTACCACTATCACTATTACCTTACCCGCCTAAAACACACTAGAAAGCCATGTGATGACTGCGTCCAATACTGATATTTTAATCGTTGACGACCAACCCGCCAACCTCAACTTGCTTACCAGCATCTTGACCGAACAGGGTTACACCACCCGTCTTGCTCTTGATGGAGAAATCGCACTTCGCATGGCACGCCACCAACCCCCCGATATTATTCTCCTTGATATTCTCATGCCTGTCATGGATGGTTTAATGGTCTGCCAGAAGCTCAAAGCCGACCCGGCGCTACAAGCCATCCCCGTTATTTTCCTGAGCGCCGTTGCCGATACCTCCAAAATTGCGAAAGGTTTTGCCTGTGGCGGGGTGGATTACATCACCAAACCCTTTCGCGTCGGTGAAGTGCTTGCCCGAATTGAAACTCATTTGAAAATGAGTCGTATCACCCGTGATTTGGAGGCAAAAAATAGAGCACTAGAACAGGCAAACCAACATTTGCAGGAACTTGCCCAACAACTGAAACAGAGCCAACATGAATTTGAGGCGATCTTCAATAATGCCGTTGTGGGCATTGCCCTGAGTGCTCCCGATGGCACGTTTGAACGGGCAAATCCCCGCTGGCTGGAAATGTTGGGCTATGATGCCGATGAATTAAACCAACTGACACTCGATATGATTACCCATGAAAAAGATCGGGAAACAAGTAGCATGTATATCCGCCGGGTGCAATTGGGTGAACTCGTCCAGTATCGGTTTGAAAAACGGTTTGTTCGCAAAGATGGCTCTGAATTTTGGGGCGATATTGCCGTCGCCGCGATTACGGATGATGCCGGAAATTTATGCCATTTAGTCGCGGCATTAACCGACATCACCCGCCGAAAAATCGCCGAACAAGAGCTAAAAGCCTTCAATGCCAAATTGGAGAAAAAGGTGGTGGAACGAACGGTTGAACTCCAACACGCTTTGGAACGGGAAAAAGAGATCAACGACCTCAAAAGCCGTTTTATCACCAGTGTTTCCCATGAGTTCCGCACACCATTGACGATCATTCAAACTGGTGCTGAAATTTTGTACCGGTATAAAGAGTCGCTCAACCCCGAACGCGAAGCCCAGCATTTGCAATCTATCCTCAAACAAGTGCAACACATGAACTGCCTTCTGGAAGACGTGCTTAATGTCGGGCAGATTGAACGCGATGGTTGGGCATTCAACCCGTATGAAATCCGCCTAAAAGTATTCCTAGAACAATTTCGGATGGAATACCACGCTGGTGGCGATGCAAATCGGATTGAATTCCATTATCACGGCACGGATAGCGTGGCAATCATGGATGAAAAGATGGTACGATTGATCTTAAATAACCTGATCGACAACGCCCTCAAATATTCACCGCCAGACCGCCCGGTACACGTGGAATTATACCATCGCCCAGAAGCCGTGACCTTCACCGTTCGGGATCACGGGATCGGTATCCCTGCTGACGATCAAAAATATATATTCACTCCTTTTTTCCGTGCCAAAAACGTGGAACATATTCAAGGAACGGGCGTCGGCCTGACCATTGTCAACCATGCCGTTCATCTCCATCAAGGAGACATCCAGATCACCAGCGAACTGGATCAGGGTACCACGGTTACCGTCACCTTTCCTCAAAAGTCACCATCACGGGCTGCCGAACCCACCACCACAGAAGATTAAGGGGTCGTTGAGGTGCTCGCCCGGTGACCCTGATCCACACCCAACTAAAAGTTTACTTAAACTTTTGTTTGCTAGATTGGTCAAAACTCACAGAACCGCGATTCACGTGGATTTATCCACCAACTTAAAGCTTGATTTATGGGTTTCCCTCTGTTATGATGCAAACAATTCCAATTTTAACAACCCCTTTTCTAAGAACCAGCCCCGATGCCATGGACAACCTCTTACCCCATTTTATTCAAGATCGGTTTCTGCACGATGACTATACTGGCAGTTTCCCGGCATTAACCCTTTTTTCCGATATTTCCGGCTTTACTCGCATGACCGAATCCCTGATGCGACAGGGTGATGAAGGGGCAGAAATTCTCTCCGCTATTCTGAATCGTATTTTTGACCCGATGGTTGATGCCGTCCATGCACATGGAGGATTTGTCGCCACATTTGCCGGCGATGCCTTTACCGCTATTTTTCCCCTCGATGGTAGCGGCGTTCCAGAACACGTTCTGGCGTGCATCCATGAATTCCAGCAACTTTTCCGGTTACACGGGATTCAACATACCCCGTTCGGTAATTATAGTCTGAAGTTGAAGATAGGGCTTTCCGCCGGTGAGGTGCAGTGGGGTATTTTAGGTGACCAGAAAAAGGCGTTTTTCTTCCGGGGAGAGGGGATTTCCGGATGTGTGTACGCCGAACATTATGCCGAAAAAAATCAGATTATCGCGGATCAACATGCGCTACGCCATTTACCGGCGAATTATCTTCACATACACCCCCTCACCGATGGGATGTATGCCCGCCTTGAATTTAAGCGTCTCCCAGAGACCCTAGCGGACACCCCCCGGGAGTTCCCTCAGCTCTCTGCGGAGGTAATTGCTCAATTCTTCCCCCCCGTCTTGACCCATTATACCGGTAGTGGGGAATTCCGCAACGTGGTGCCACTCTTTTTAGCTTTTGATGGGCTTTCCACTCATACCGAATTAAATTTATTTGTCACAATCCTGATCGAACAGGTGGATGCCTTTTCCGGCTATCTTAACAAGCTGGATTTCGGGGATAAAGGTAATATCGCCCTCTGTGTGTGGGGTGCGCCGGTTGCCTTTGAGGATAACATCGGACGGGCATTAGATTTTATCCTAACCTTGAACGAAATCATTGCCCAAACACCGGCACTAAATCATGTAAAACTACGTACCGGCATCACCTATGGCGTTGCGTTTGCCGGAATTGTGGGGGGAGCAAAACGGAGCGAATATACCGTACTCGGTGATACCGTCAATCTCGCCGCCCGGCTGATGGTGAATGCCCCCGCCGGTGAAATCTGGATTTCTGAATCGATCTTTCGTCCGGCACACCGGCGCTACGAGATGGATTTTTTAGGCAAATTGCACTTTAAGGGGAAATCAGACCCATTGCCGGTCTTTCGGCTGCTCTCCAAAAAGCACATTCAGGCGATGCGGTATGCCGGCAATTTTGTGGGGCGCTCCGCGGAATTAAAACAGGCGCTACAACTCTTACAGCCGCTAGATCAGGGTCAATTTGGCGGGATTTTATACATCTATGGGGAAGCGGGTGTGGGGAAGTCTCGCTTTGTTTATGAACTACAACAACGAACGCCCCATGTTCGCTGGGTTCTGCTACCATGTGATGGCATTTTGCGCAAAGCCTTCAACCCGTTCAATCACTTTTTGATGCGCTTTTTTGACCAGCACACCGGTGCCGACCCCGCTGAAAATCAGATGCATTTTGAAGCCCAATTTCAAGCATTGATCGACCAAACCCAATCACCCGGAATTCGAGCGGAATTGAATCGATTAAAATCGATCTTGGCCGGATTTTTAGGGATCGAGTACCCGGATTCACTCTACCAGCGGCTAGACCCCAAATTGCGGTATGAAAACACGTTATATGCCTTCCGGGAGGTCTTTCGTGCCTTGAGCGAGTCCCAACCGTTAATTCTGGAAGTGGAGGACCTTCACTGGATCGACGAAGATTCCCTGAAGGCATTCCAGATTATCACGCGCGGTTTAAAAGATAGACCTGCCTTAGTGCTGGTTGTCAGCCGATACCGCGATGATGGCTCCAAACCGCGCTTGGAAACCAAAACAAAATGGGTGGAGATCGACCTAAACACCCTCTCAGATGACGGTATTTTGGAGATCGCCGAAGAGCGTTTGCAAGGCACGGTTTCGGGCAAATTGTACGAAGTGCTGAAGCTCCGGACACAAGGTAACCCGTTTTTCATTGAACAAACCGTGCTCTACTTTCAGGATAGTGAAATTATCCGGCAAGATGAAAATGGTACGTGGGATATTGTCAAATCGGAGGCGGTACTACCGGCAACGGTGAACGACCTGCTGGTTGCCCGAATCGATCGCCTCCCGCCGGAATTGAAGGAAGCCGTGCAAATAGCCGCGGTGCTTGGCCAGGAGTTTGATGTGGTGATTCTGCTGGAAATGCTGCGGCAACGCCACTATCAATGGAGCGCACAAACGTTGGAAAATCAATTGTTAGCCGGTCAGGAGAATAATGTCTGGTTGATCCTCACGCAGGATCGGAAAGGTCTGTTTGTCCATGCCTTATTGCGCGATGCCGTTTACCGGATCCAACTCCGCACCCGCTTAAAACAGATTCATGCCCTCGCGGCAGCAACTATTGAACGCTTGTATGCCGCAGACCAACACACCTATGCCGATTTAGCCTACCATTACCAACAAGCTGAAAACCTCGATAAAGCCTTAGAATATTTGGAAAAAGCCGGTCTGTTTGCAAAGGAAAATTTTCAGCATGAGAGAGCAATTGAATTTTTCAGTGATTATAATCACTTGGTGTTGCAGAAACTCGGGTACTCCCCCGAAAACATAGATGAACTCCGCATTTCCTCAGAGAATCGGTATTTCATCGAACGGTATGTCACCGTCCTGAATGAGATTCAAATTTCTCTTCGGGCGACCGGGCGTTGGGATGAATTAAAAACGGCGGCAGAACGGCAACTAAAATTGGCTAAGAAATTGGAGATACCCGAAAAGCTTTCCGAAGCGTACACTGAATTAGGTACTTTCTATATGCTTACCGGTGATTATCAAACGGCAATGACCTATTTTGAAACCGCATTACGCCACCGTAAAATTATAAACACCTTACAAAATATGGGTAATATCTACGCCTGGACCGGCCAATTGGATAAGGCTATGAAATGCTTTGAAGATATTCTCAATACCGGTAAAGCCAGCCAGAATAAAAAGCATATGGCGGCCGCATTTTCAGGAATGGGTATTCTTTACGATCAAATGGGAAGAACCGAAGAGGCGATGGATTACTATCGTAAAAGCTTAGCTATATTCACCGATTTAAATGATAAGTCTCAAATCGCGCTGATTGTGGGCAATATGGGGGTTGCACATCATTACAATGGGAATTTACAGCAAGCACTAGAGTGCTACCAAAAAAAATTAGAGATCAGCCGGGAAATCGGTGATAAAATGGAAATTGCGGTGGCTTTGAGCAATATTGGCATCGTTTACTATGAATGGAAAATGTACCAACAAGCGATGAATTATCATTTGCAAGCATTAGTCATCGCCGAAGAAATCGGCAATAAACGGGGACAAGTTGATGTGTACACCAATATTGCCAATACTTATAAAGCACAAAAGATTTATCGTAAAGCCGAAAGTTACTACAAAAAAGCAATCTCTATTGCCCGTGACCTTAATCTAAAATATCAACTGGCTGAAAGTTTAACCGAATACGCTGAAATTCTAATCCATAATGAACAACTTCCGTTGGCAAAAGACTTTCTGGAAGAAGGTCTTGCATTAGCGCAGGAGATTGGCTATCAAACTTATGTCGAAAAAGCCGAACAACTTAAAAATAGTATTTCCTAAGCGAGGGGAAGGTAGTAAATCCGTCCAGTGTTTTAACCCTTTTTTCAGGAGGAGATCATCATGTTGATCCGCTTAAATTTAATTTTTAGCCTCATTGTTTTGCTATTCACTACCAGCGTTGCAGAGACATTATTTGAGGTGAAAGATGAAGCCGGACAACCCATTTTCGCCGTGACTTCGGAAGGGATTATTGTGCGAAATGCGGCAGGGGATACACTTATGAAAGTGGATAATTCCCAAATTTTAATGGTGATTGATCAAGGTTCAGAAGATGGACGTGCACCGGCGCGGAGTTTTGCTATCGGACAAGGGTCGAGTTTGAATCGCGAAGGGGAAATCAATGATTTGATCATGACTGTCAGTGATGATGAAGTGCGTATTAATTTGCGTGAAAGTGGGGTAGAGCGGGCACCGGCGCGGAGTTTTGCTATTGGGCAAGGGTCCAGTTTAAATCGGGAGGATAATGCCGAATTTTTCACCCTTTCCCCGGACTCCGTTGCGGATATTATCATTGATGAGCCGCGGATGGTCTGGTATCCGCAGCGGGAAGCCTTTCGCGTCGGGCGGGTTATGATCGAACATCCCGATAGCGTCGGTTTCAATTCCACCGGCACGGGCTACCATGCGCTGGCAATTGGAAATTTTTCACAATCAATGGGATACGAAACCGTGGCACGCGGTGACTTTTCCACGGCTATCGGGCGGGAAAGTGTCGCTCAGGCGAATAATTCGTTTGCATTTGGTCAGGAAGCTCAAGCCTTAAAGCAGGGTTCATTTGCCTTGGGGTTTAATGCCACTGCCGATGCCCGTAACTCCTTTGCGTTGGGGCAGGATGCGTATACCCAAGGGGTCAATACGGTTGCGCTGGGGTTTGGGGCGACAGCGGTGGGACGGAATTCCTTTGCTCAAGGGCGTAATGCCACCTCCGCTGGGCTTAGCTCTTTTGCTTTAGGGGATAGCAGTTTTTCAACCGGCAGTAATTCGTTTGCCATTGGGCGTAAATGTTTTGCCGGTGGTCAGATTGAAGCCGACGATCCGGCAGCAAATACATTTGCCATCGGGTTTGACTCTTATGCTGGCGGATTGGGTTCATTTGCGCTGGGGAGTAGTGTGGGGGCGGAAGGTGCCAGTGCGTTTGCTCTGGGTTTTGAATCCTATGCGGGCGGGGTCGGTTCGTTCGTTTTAGGTACTCATTCCGGGGCAAATGGGGAAAATTCGTTTGCCTTAGGTTTTGAGAATGGCGCGGAGGGACGGAGTTCTTTTGCCTTGGGCGAACGTTCAAATGCTGCTGGCGAAGGTGCCTATGCCATCGGTTCTGGTGTGTCCGCCGAGGGCAATAACTCATACGCTATTGGACAAAACTGTGTCGCGGGATATTTTGTCACCGCTGAAGGGGATACCATTCGCGGCGAAAACTCCTTTTCTATTGGGGCAGAATCGTATGCCGGTGGGGTTGGTTCCTATGCCCTCGGTACCCGTTCTGCTGCTGCCGGGGCAAATTCCTTTGCGTTAGGGTTTGAGAATGTCGCGGCGGGTATCAGTTCTTTTGCCATTGGGGATCATGCTGTATCCGAAGGAGAAGGCGCCTACGCCATCGGGTCACATGCCAGCACTTACGGCTCCGGTTCATACGCACTGGGCGATAGCTCCCAATCCACGGGAAGTAATTCCTTTGCTATTGGCAAAAATTGTGTCGCGGGTGGACGAATTGCAAACGGGGTATTTTCCGCGAATACGTTTGCGATTGGCTTCAGTTCTGATGCCAGCGGTGCTGGATCATTTGCGATTGGGAGTGAATCGGAAGCAAGCGGCGCGAGTTCGTTCGCCATCGGGTTGCAGAGTTCCTCTCGCGGCGCCAATTCCTTTGCCCTCGGTGCGGAAGCGGTCGCGGATGGGTTGGGTTCATACGCCATCGGTTCTAACGCTGTTGCAGAGCGGCAATCTGCCTATGCGCTGGGTTCAAATACCTATGCCTCGGGGACAGGGTCTTTTGGAATCGGATTTGACGCGGCGGCCGTCGGCGAAAATGCGCTGGCACTCGGGCGAGATGTGGTCGCTTTTAGCCAAAGTGCGGTGGCGTTCGGTGAATCCTGTTTATCGACCGGAATTAACTCTTTTGCTATCGGAAATCTGTGTATTGCGGGAGGGGATACCGCTAATGGTAACCGAGATTTTGCCGCAAATTCCTTTGCCATTGGGCGAGAATGCCGCGCCGCCGGTGAGGGTTCTTTTGCCATTGGGAATCAAGCCATTGCGACCGGGCTTAATTCATTCGCGCTGGGGCATGGCTCTGAATCTCGGGGAAGTAGTTCGTTTGCCTTAGGAATTGGCACTTATGCGGATAACTTTGGGGCGATGGCAACCGGTTTTCAATCCGAAGCGACCGGAAATGTTGCCAACGCTTTTGGGGCATATACCAGTGCCAGCGGGGAGGTGTCCACTGCCATGGGGTTTGGTGTTTCTACGGCGGGACATGCCGGAGCATTTATTTATGGTGACTATAGTCGTTTTCGGATCGAACTAGATGAAGAAGGGAATCCGTATGCCGTCCCATCTGACACCCTAGAGGCAGAGTGGGATAATCAATTTATGGTACGGGCTACCGGCGGCGTAAAGTTCATCAGTGGCTATACCGTCGTGGGTGATACTGCGATTGGTGTCGTTCTGCCGCGCAATGAGGGGCAATGGCAGATGATTTCCGACCGAAATCGGAAAGAAAACTTTCAGGATGAAAACCCGGCGGAAATTCTGCAAAAAGTAGCTCAATTACCAGTACAAAGCTGGAATTACAAAGGGCAAGACCCCACCAAACGCCACGTCGGTGTGACGGCGCAAGATTTCTATGAAGCGTTTCGTATCGGCGTCAGTGACACTACCCTTTCCGCAATGGATGTTGCCGGTATCAACATGCTTGCCATTCAGGCATTGGAAGACCGTACTGCCGAATTGATGAAGGCGCAAGCGGAAAATGAAGAACTCCGTGCCGAACTCCACCAACTGAAATCCCAAATGCAAGCGTTTGAACATCAACTGCATCAGTTGCAAGCCGCCGTTGAAAGCACCACAACACCCGCGGTGGCACGTGTCAAATAAGTGTTGATTCTATCTCGATTTGCACTATATTTAGCCACAGATGTTGTTTAGACTTGGCATCTGTGGCTCTCTTTTTGTCCTTATCCTGGATGGAATCTAGCATGGAAAATTACCAACACCACGCCGAGCATTTCAAAGCCACCTTTGAACGCATTGAGCAGGAATTGGGCAAGGTGATTGTTGGGCAACGTGCCATTATCCGGCAGGTATTGCTCGCGCTATTTGTGCGAGGTAACGTCTTGCTGGAAGGCGTGCCGGGGTTGGGTAAAACCCTACTGGTGCGCTCCTTGGCGCAAGTGATGGATTTACAGTTTTCCCGGATTCAATTCACCCCTGATTTGATGCCAGCGGATATTCTCGGCACCAATATCGTTGAGGAAAATGAACGGGGTCAGCGGTTTTTCCGCTTCCAACATGGGCCCATTTTCGCCAATCTGATTTTGGCAGATGAGATCAATCGCGCCACGCCTAAAACACAATCTGCCTTATTAGAAGCCATGCAAGAGCACAGTGTCACGGTGGCAGGGGAAGTCCGCCAACTCGATGAACCGTTTTTTGTCTTAGCGACTCAAAACCCACTGGAAATGGAGGGTACATACCCCTTGCCAGAAGCGCAACTGGATCGCTTTCTCTTCAAAATTCAAGTGACGTTTCCCAGCCATGCAGAACTGAGTGAGATCATCGACCGTACCACGACCGGACACCAACCCACGCTGGAAAAAGTCACTTCGGCGACAGAATTGATTGCCTTACAACGTCTCGTTCCGTTAGTACCCATTGCCAACCACGTTAAAGATTATGCCTTGCGGTTGGTCCTGGCGACTCATCCGGAGCAGGCGGACAGTCCGGAAATTACCAAACAGTACATTCGCTACGGCTCAAGTCCCCGTGGAGTGCAAGCGATCATTCTTGCCGCTAAAGCACTTGCTCTATTGGATGACCGTTACAATGTCAGTTTTGATGATATTCAGGCGGTGTTTCATCCGGCGTTGCGCCACCGGCTGATCCGGAATTTTGAAGGTGAAGCTGAAGGTATTTTGCCAGATACCATCCTAGACCAAATTTTAACTGCTATCCCCACCGATTCTCTCCTCACAAACGAGACGTAGTCATGTCACCGCGCTCCAACGGATTCCCAAACGAACAGGTCGAACTCCATCACCGCGTCCGTGCCTTGATGATCTTCCGGTTAATCGTGATGACCGGCTTACTGGTCATTGGTATTTTAATCCTTGATAAAGGGGATTTCCCGTATGCGTTGGGCCCCATTTACGGTATTATCATCGCCGGTTACGTGTTGACCCTTATTTATTGGATTCTACTAGAGTTACGGATATCCTACTTTTGGTTACTTTATACCCAGTTGTTCATTGATGCCGTACTTCAGACCGGTTTGGTGCATTTTTCGGGTGGGATTACCAGCCAATACATCATTTTATACCCGTTGATCATCCTTGCCGGCAGTATTTTTTATCAGGTTTCCGGGGGGTTGATCATTTGTACCTGGTCATCTATTCTGTTTTCCCTCGCAATCTGGCTGGAGTACACCGGACGCCTACCACAGGTCATCCGTGATGAAGAGGCGCGTTATATCTCCGGTAGTATGGTTTTTCTGCGGGTGTATCTGCATATCTGTTTTTTCTATCTGATTGCTTTTTTAGGGGGATTTCTCTCCGAGCGTGCGGAACGGAAACGCCGCGAAGCGTTGCAAGCCACAACCGAACTCCAACGGGTGCGTCTCAACACGGACGACATTCTGCGCAATATGAGCAGTGGCTTGATCACCATTGATGAACAAGGACGGTTGGTTTCTTTCAATCGTGCCGCCGCCCGAATTTTAGGATGCCCCTATGAGGAAAATTACACCGGACGCGATTGCATGGAATTATTTGACCGCCATTTGCGCGAATTTGGAACACGTTTGATTCGAGTCCTTCATGAGGGGATTTTGCATGACAGCTATGAATTGATGATTCTCCCTCCCGGGGCATCGACCTATCGCCCCATTGGCGTCAAAACGACCCTGTTGACCGAAACCGATGGGCAAAAACGGGGGGTTATTGCCTTGTTTGAAGACCTAACCGATCAAAAACGGTTGGAAGAACGAATTCGGCGTTCCGACCGGTTGGCGGCGGTGGGACGTCTCTCTGCCGGGATCGCTCATGAAATCCGCAACCCGTTAGCCTCCATTAGCGGTGCGGTACAGATGCTGAAAGACGAATTAAAATTGGAAGATGATAACCTAAGATTGTTAAATTTAGTAGTTCGCGAGTCCGACCGTTTGAATGGGATTATTGGCAACTTTCTCTATTTTTCTCGCCTTGAAACGGCTACCGAGATGCGCGACATCCATTTACAGCGACTAATGGACGATCTATTTTTTCTGATTAAAAATCGCCCTGATGTGGTGGAACATGAACACGAGTTGGAATACGAAATTAACATTGATGCTGACCTGATTGTTTACGGCAATCTGGACCAATTGGAACAGTTGTTCCTAAATCTCTGTTTAAATGCGTTACAAGCGATGGACTACGCTGGGCAGATACGTATCACCGCCTATCAGGATGATTTGGAATGGGTGGTTATCCACTTTTCAGATACCGGTAAAGGGATCGCCCCCGATCAAATGGATAAAATTTTTGACCCCTTTTATACCAATCGTCGTGGAGGTACCGGATTAGGCTTGGCGATTGTAAGCCGCATTATCGAAAACCATCGCGGTGAAATTCGGGTAGAAAGCACGCCCCATCGAGGTACGACATTTGTGTTACGTCTGCCGAGCACTCCTCCCACCACGATTGGACGTCCGCAGCACAGCGTATCTTCATCCGCTTCAACCGTACCGACCCCAACATCACCGGTGTAAAATTATCACCCTCATTTCATCTCCGGTTCGATGGATATGGTGACGGTATTTGCCGTAATAACCTCCCTCAATCAGAGATTTTATTCTCAACATGTTACAGCAAGATCCGCCTTTCCAACCGGACACCATCGTTTGACGTGTCTTCTCTGAGTTCCCCGTTTACCTCCGAAGAGAACATCCGAACCGTTTTACCGGCACCGTGGAAGCACCGTGTTTTTTCGCTTGACTCTCCTTCTAAAAGGTGGTATCATTTAAAGCAAAACATGAAGTGAACTTATTTTTATCGTTTTTTATGAGATAGTTACCACAAACAAATGTACGCTTTTGGAAGCGATCTTTTCGGGCAGCCAGCTCATAGTTTACAGATCGAGTTAGCCCTTCCTGAACGACCCGGCGTTGCACTTCCGGCAGAGGCAGTAAGTGCCGCTAGCCATGTAATTCAAGTGAAGAATGGGGTTTGGAATCCGTTGCACGACATTTACCATACCTCTCGTCAAGATTGGCTCGTTTTGGGATTAAATGAGACTCATAAAGTGGCACCCGCGCGGATATATACCATCCAACACGCTCAAAAAGGGCGGTTGTACCGGCTGGTGACCCGGCGCGGGCGGGAATTAGTTGCTACCGAAAATGTCCGGTTGCTTACACCCACCGGCTGGACGGCATTAAAACTATTGAAACGAGGTGCGTTCATTGCGAGTTTACGCCATATTCCGTTTCGATTAACTCGCAGTTTATACCATCACCAACTGATTTTGCTGGGGTATCTTCTGAGTGATGCTACGGCATTGTCTGAGGACAAAATCACGTTTTCCGCCCGGCAAAAAAGCCATGTTGAGGATTTCACACACCATATTCATCAATTTGAGCACACCCACGTTGAAATTGAAGGTTGGCACGGTCGAGAAGCCGTTATTCTGACTGCCACGCATGAATTACCTCATATTTCCGCCCTGATCGAGTGGGTTGACCAATTAGGTCTCGTCTCCGAAAAGCAACTTCCAAAGCTGGTGTTTACGTTGTCACACACCGATGTTGCCTTGCTGATGGGGCGGTTGTGGTCTGTCTGCGGCAAGGTTGTCCTAGATGCCAATAAAACGATCTTTTTCACGACATCGACGCGGTTGGCTCGCCAACTTCAGCATCTACTGCTCCGGTTTGGCATTATCAGCAAATTGGAGACAACCCGCCGGCAGTCTCGTTTGGTGGTTTCGGGGTCCTATTATCTTCATCGATTTTACCAGACCTTTACCCGGTTTTTATTAGGCACAGTTTCCCGAAATCTGAAAAAATGGTACCGGCGCCAACGAGTAACCAACGGCACCACATTTCTGGAAACAGACCCCATTCCCACAGCACTTCTGCCCACGGATGACCCGGCAATGAGCACGATTGGGGATCAACAGCAGTATATTCAACGTCGCCGCCTGTACCAACTGTACCAACGCCATCCGGCAATAGAACTTAAAACGATTATCGAATCCGATATTTACTGGGATCGGGTTCGCTCCACGAAACCGGACCCATCTCCATTTCGGGAGTCTATAAAACTTGTGACATCCGATGCGGTGGCAGTGAATGACCTGATCGTCAAATTTGGACACACGTAACCATTTCATCGCAAATGATGTTTATCTTTCGTACATTCAATAATACCGGAGGAAATATGATGACACACCGGAGCATTTATGTGATCGGTTTATGGGTGGGGATGATGCTGATCGGCGGTTTTACGACATCCAGTGTTGCCGCAGAGCGCTATGGCTATGAACCCCAACGGGTAGTGGATGCCCCGACTGCCGGCATGATTGACCGGGATCGACTTTCGCTCTCTACCCGCACGTATGATGGTGGCGGTACGATGGTTTTTCTGATGTACGGTATTAAAGCCGGCAAAACTCAGGCATTTGCCGTCGGCTTTTCCGTGGGAGCAGATAGTTTGGTCGGAAATGGCTCCATGAAAGCCCGCTTTAATGTTCAGGCAAAATTTCGATTCTGGAACGAGGAGCATGATACGTGGAAACCGGCTTTGGCTGTCGGGCTGGATATGCAAGGTTACGGACCCTACAGCGAAGAGTACGAGCGGTACCAGTATAAATCCAAAGGCTTATATGGGGTTGTCAGTAAAAATTGGCATTTGGGTTACCTGAACGATTCCAACTTCTCCTTTGGAAATTTGGGTTTACATTTTGGTCTGAATTATGCATTTGAACAACGTAAAGATGAAGAAACCGGTTTCAATGCCTTTTGGGGGTTTGATAAAGTCCTGTGGGAACGTAGTGTAATCATTAAAGACCCGTGCACCGACCGCTCCACTCGGGTTTCCCAACCGGTAGTGGAACTCATGGGCGAGTATGATTTTGGTCTAAACGATGATCGCCCCGATGGACGATTCGGTGAACCGGGCCGGCAAGGGTACCTCAATGCCGGATTGCGCGTTTTTCTCTTTTCGCGCTGGGAACCGGAGATGTCCCAGTTAAAACCCTCCTTGATCCTTGAATTATACGCCCGCAATCTCAACAAAAATAACGGTGATGTCAGCCGGGAGTTTGGCTTGAGTTTTCAGACAGATTTACAGTTTCGGATCAACTAAATGGGGGCAACTCACTCCGATCCGCGGGTGATCGTACTGCAAACTTTTTGTTGACATTCGATCTGAGATGTGATAGTATTCCTTCCACTATGAGCGAATTTATACTGGATTTTGAGCGTCCCATTTTGGAGCTCGAACGCAAAATTGATGACTTGCGCGGCTTCGCCGAAACGGAGAATCTTGAGTTTACCGATGAGATTCAAACGTTAGAGGAAAAGTGCCTCCGGCTGAAAGAGGAAATTTATTCCAATCTGACCCGTTGGCAGCGGGTTCAGCTTGCCCGGCATCCCAAACGTCCTTACGCCCTAGATTATATTCATGCCATGCTTACGGATTTTGTGGAATTGCATGGTGACCGTAATTTTGCCGATGATAAAGCGATTGTGGGCGGTCTCGCAAAACTTGAGGGCCAACCGATTGTGGTTATTGGGCAACAAAAAGGGCGGGACACCAAAGAAAATCTAGTCCGTAATTTTGGTATGCCTCACCCGGAAGGCTATCGCAAAGCCTTACGGCTGATGAATCTTGCCGCTAAATTCAACCGGCCTATCTTATGTTTAGTTGATACCCCGGGCGCGTATCCCGGTATTGGCGCGGAAGAACGGGGACAGGCGGAAGCTATCGCCCGTAATTTGCGAGAAATGGCAACCCTTCCCGTGCCGATTATTGTAGTAGTGATTGGGGAAGGTGCCAGTGGCGGCGCGCTTGGTATTGGCGTCGGTGACCGGATTTTGATGTTGGATAACACCTGGTTCTCGGTGATTTCCCCGGAAGGATGTGCGGCAATTCTCTGGCGCAGTGCCGAAGAACGCGAACGTGCCGCCGAAGCCCTGAAACTTGCCCCGCAAGACCTGCTGGAATTGGGCATCATTGATGAGATTGTCCCAGAACCGCTGGGCGGTGCCCACCGCGATCCACAAAAAACAGCGCAAAATTTGAAAAACCGGTTGGTTGCGATCTTTAATGAACTGCAACAGCTATCCTGTGATGATTTAATTGATCAGCGCATCCAAAAATATGAAAAAATGGGTGTTTTTATTGAAGAATAGTTCCTCCGGCGATTAAAGGAGGGGATTGACGTGGCACTACAAGGCGACTTAAAAGATTTTCATCTCAATGACATTATCCAGCTAATCCATATGGGGAAGCAGACCGGTGCGATCCATATTGATACGGCTACAGCACATGGAGTGATCTATTTTGAGGACGGTGAAGCCGTTCATGCCACCATTGGAGATCAAGCCACGGGAGAAAGAGCGGTCTTCCAGATTTTGCACTGGCTTGAAGGAGAATTCACCTTTTTGCCCAATCAGACGACGACCGAACGATCCATCTCCATGAACGTCCAGAATCTGGTGATGGAAGGCACCCGCCAAATCGATGAGTGGGAACGGCTACGCGATCTCATCCCCTCACTGGATATTGTTGTGAAGTTTAACAGTGACCCGGGGAGCAGTACGCAGGACATCAATTTACATCCCAAAGAGTGGAAAGTGCTCTCCCTTGTCAATGGGTTACGGAGCGTGCGGGAGATTGCCGCTCAATGTGGCCTCTCTGAATTTGAAACGTGTAAGACATTGTACGGGTTGATCTCATCCGGTCTGTTGGCAGTGGTCAAGGATGCTCCGGTAAAACCTGCCGAACCGGTGACGATCACCGATAATGCTCCGGCAGCAACACAAACCCCGCCTTCACCGGCTAAACGAGCCATCCCATCTGATCAAGACCCTTCAAAATCAAGTATCTGGAATATCTTTGGTATTGGGGGCGCAAAAAAAGAAAAAGAGCGTGAAAAACGAGAGTCCGCCGTTGATATTCCACCAGAGCAATTGCAACGAATTCGGAACGATGACTCGCCGCCGCAACTGGAAGCCATGGAAACCTTTATCAATGCGCTCCTTGATGACTACGAAACGCCAAAAGGGCTTTTCCCCGCGGTTAAATTCTCAATGCCGCTTGCCCAACGCATCCGTAAATACGAGCAAAAATTCCCAGCGATGAAGTACGTCCTTGTAAAAGATGGTCGAATTGATACCCTTTATGCCGAATCTCAAGTGCAAAGTGGGGGAGCAGAACAACAGGATATTCTGTTTGGCTTAGGTGACATCGCTCAAGATTTGCTTGAAGATGCTAAAAAGAGTTTGACGCCACGCTCTGCAGTGAGCCGCTACAATGCCACCTTTGACCGAATATTTAAAGACCATTTTGATATTCGCGCTTTGGAACTCGGCGCATTTATCAAAAAAGCCAGCCCATGATCGCCCAGATTCATGTCCGTGTCCGTTATGCGGAAACCGACCAGATGGGGATCGTTTACCACGCAAATTATTTTCAATGGTTTGAAATGGGACGTACCCATCTCCTGCGGGAAGCTGGTCTCCCATACAAAGACCTTGAACTCGCCGGATTTCGCTTGCCCGTTTTAGAAGCTCATTGCAAATACCTCAAACCTGCCCATTATGATGACCTGCTCCGCATTGAATCTACCTTGCATGAAGTGCAGCGGGCGAGTTTGATTATCAATTATACCCTCTTTAACGCAGAGACGGAAACCATGCTGGCAACTGGATATACCAAACACGGTGTTATCAATCAAGAGGGTAAACTCACCCGCATTCCCCCCATACTCAAAACCGCTTTAGATAACGCCCGGTTGTGATTGTCCTCATCCTCTTCCGGGACGTGTGATTTTTTCGATATTACTTTTTGCTTGACGATGCTGAATATTTCCCTATTTTTATCAATCCATAAAGGTTTTCCCCACCCTTAGGTCATCCTGAAACCCCCCTAAAGCCGGAATGCTCGCCTTCACGGCTTCAAGATTATTCTCCCCAAAAAGACTGCTTAATCTGCTCGACACACCCGGTCGAGATTATCTTCAAATTTCCTTTAAGGAGGTTCTAATAATGCGACTTGTGATGGCTATCACGTTGTCAGTATTGATCGGTTTTATTGGTTTTGCCTATGCGGATTGGGTTGCTATCCACGAATCTATACCGTCTGCCACTGAGATTCAGGTGGTACAGTCCGATCTGGGCGGTTCGCACCTGCGAATCGAACTTTCTGGGGTAGAACGTGGAACAACAATCCGTAATGGTGTGACATACACCACCCTTGATATTCCGCATGCCACCCGTCTTGCTCAGCCCGGCGCGCCGGATGTGCCTATGCTCTCCACGTGGGTTGCTGTTCCCCCTCAAGCCCGGGTAGAGGTACGTGTACGCACCGGTGATTATGAAACCCTAACCGGAGTGGATATTGCCCCCTATAGTGATGACCCGCTGGATCCCACGATGCATTTTGTGGATGAAATGCTGTATGCCGAAAACCACTTTTTCCCCGCCGAACATGTAATTACCGGTAAACCGCAAGTCATGCGGGATGTCCGGTTTGTACCGGTTCAAATTCTGCCGGTACAAGTCAATCCGGTCACGCGGGAGGTTCGTCTTTATTCCAATATGGAAATTGAGATCGTTACCATCGGAACAGATGGTGTGAACCCGAAGACTTCCGTGTCACCGTACCCCTCTCGCGCCTTTGAACAGGTGTATCGCAGCCGGATAGTCAATTATGAGCACCTAAAACCATTTCTGTTTTCCAATTTACGGGAAGCCCCAGAAGGACTGAATTTGCTTATTATCAGTCCAGATAATTTAGCCGGTGCTTTAGGACCCTACACGGAATGGAAGAATAAAAAAGGCATTCGTACCTACGTCGCCCCTTTTGCCGAAACGGGAAACACAAGCACTCAAATTAAAGCCTACATTCAAGAATTGTATGATGACCCCGCGACACGTCCCGAATATCTTCTGTTTATTGGGGATGCGAATGTTTGCCCCGCATGGACCTCGACGGGCTATCTTTCGGATAATCCTTACGCTTTTTTGGAAGGTAATGATGAAGTACTGGATGCCTTCACCGGGCGGTTCCCTTGCGAACCTTCCCCATTGTCGCTGTTGACGATGGTCAACCGGACTCTGGAATATGAACAAAATCCAGTAAATGATGGCTCCAACTGGAACAAAGATGCCGTGATGATCTGCCCGCAAGCCTCCTCCATGGAAACCAAATTTGAACATGTAACTCAAGAACTGCTGATCGATATTGGAGAGTATGATGAGATCAACGAGTATCGATCCGAAGGGCACACCGGTGAAGTTCATAGTAATATTAATGATGGCCGGGCATTTTTAAACTTCCGTGGCTACATCAGCAATTACGGGATCGATATGAACGCCATTGATCCTGATGGAAAATACCCCTTTGTGACGTGGTTGACCTGCGGGCAGTGTCGGTATAACAATAATGATTTCTGTGTTCGATGGTTGCGGGATGGGAGTTCCACCGACCCCGAAGGCGCCATTGGGTCTGTCGCCGGTTCGCAAGTTACCAATCCACCGGAGTACGCTCGCCGCCGCGATGCGCTTGACCTTGGTATGTACAAAGCCATTTTTGAGGAAAATATTCGGGAGATGGGCGAGTTGCTCCTCTGGGGTAAAGAATACGTCAAAGAAGTCTATCCCCTGCCGGATATTTACACCGAAGACACCTACAACCATTTTTCCCTGATGGGCGACCCCACCTGCGCTATCTGGACGGAAACCCCGCTTTCAATGAATGTCGATTATATGCCGGTTATACCGCTGGGTACATTTGAATTTCCGGTACACGTTTTAGACGCCGAAGGCGAACCTGTTCCAGATGCGCTGATCTCGTTGACCCGGGTGGATGAGGACATCTACTTTAAGGCATATACTGATGAAAACGGGGAAGCCACGCTGGAACTAACTATCGATGACCTCGGCTTGTATGATTTTATTATCACCGCGGATAATAATTTGCCCTTGATTACCACCGTCGAGGCAGTGCCGGGTATGGCATTTGAAGGCTATGTCACCGATGCCATTACCGGTGCTGGCGTTCCGGCGGATGTGTTTATTGAAGGCGGCTACCATACCACCGCCCGGGTAACGGATGGATTTTACCGGCTCTACGTGGCAGAAGCAGGAAGTTATCAACTGCAAGCGCAACGCTGGGGGTATGAAGATTACATCTCCCAGACCTTCACCATTGCCGAAAATGAAACGCTTCATGTCGATATTGTCATGAATCCATTCGATACCGGTGTGATCGAAGGGTATGTTTATGATTTGGTGGATCGCCCGGTGGAAAATGCCGTGATCACGGCAATCCAAGAAGTCGAACAACCGCCGGTGTACACTGATGAAAACGGCTTCTATTCCATTACTTGCCCCGGCGGGTACACGTATAATGTGCGGGTGGAACACGAAACGTTTGTGACCCAAGAGTCCTCGGTCACGGTGGAGGTCGATGACACATCAACGCTGGATTTTCATGATCTGGTCTTAATGGCAAATTTTGAGACCGACACGGATGATTTTTATCGCGGGTCGGGTCCATATCAGTGGCAACGAGGCATCCCGGGGGGCGAGGGTGCTCCAGAAGCGTATCTGGGTGAAAATGTATGGGCAACTCGTCTTAATGGAAATTACATCGGTAATGTCCGTTCGTATCTCTACAGCCCTGTTTATTATATTTTAGACGACCCGCAAAATGAGCACCTCTCCTTTTATCATTGGTACGAAACAAACGATGTGGATTTTCACGATGGTGGCCGGGTGCAAATTCGGGTGGAACCCAGCGATGAGTGGGAAACCATCGAGCCCATCGGTGGCTATCCCGTTGCTTATGTGCTGGCATTCAACGGTCCCGGTTTTTGTGGTACGATTGATGATTGGGAACAAGTGACGTTCGACCTCAGTATGTACGAGGGACAAAATGTGCAGTTTCGCTTTGAATTCCGCTCGGTAGTCCCAAATGATGAAACCCGCCTCGGTTGGTATCTGGATAATATGGTGATTTACGGCGCGCGGGATTACCTCGGTGGAGATGGATTTCGCGTCGCGGGAGCGATCCACTATGGCGGGTGGATGAACCCCGTCCCCAATGCCATGTTGGAGATGGGAGACGCAACCACAATGAGCGATACCGAAGGTCAATATCAGTTTGAGGGAATGCCCGCCGGTAATTATACCTTAACTGCCTCAAAAACAGATGACATTACGGGAATTTCCGCATTTGATGCCGCCCGAATTGCCCAATATTCTGCCGGTAGTTACGATTTTGATGCCTATCAGGTGATCGCGGCGGATGTGACCGGAGATGGTAGTGTGAGCCCCTTTGATGCCGCTCGGGTTGCCCAATTTTCGGCGGGATCAAATCATAACTCGCAAACGGGAACGTGGGCATTCATACCGGAAATGTATCAGTACACACCCTTGAATGAGCACATGCTGGATCAGAACTTCAATGCCATCTTGATGGGTGAAGTCACCGGTAATTGGGCTCCAGAAGCGCAATTCAGAATGAAAAATGACGAATTCGGGATTGCAGCAACTACGGAAGTTAGACGAATTGGTAATCAGTTGCAACTAACTGATTTTACAGATGATGTGCTGGCATTCCAGTTTACTGTTCAAGCGAACCAATTGCCACCCGTCTCCCTGCCGGAGGGTGCGACAGATTGGCACCTGCTGGTGCAACAACAAACCGAAACCCGTTGGGAAATCGTTGCTTATGGCATGACCCCCCTTTCCACAACGGAAATACTCCACTTTGAAAATGCCGCATCCCTAGAAATTGTTAATGGACAAATCAACGAGACACCCGCCAAAGTGATCTCAACCCCTAATGTGCCGCAACATTTTGCGTTGCATGCGGCGTATCCCAATCCGTTTAACCCCAAAACAACGCTGGCATTTGATCTGCCGCAAGTAAGCCATATCCGTCTGAATATCTACGATGTCAGCGGGCATTTGGTGCGTACACTGGTCAACAGCCAACAAGACGCCGGTTACCATCAGGTGGAATGGAACGGCACCGATGACCAGAATCAAGTGGTTCGTTCTGGGGTTTATGTTTACCGGTTAGAAACCGACACCGGTTTTAATGCGACGGAATCAATGGTTCTGCTGAAATAAGGACTCATCCAGCATAGATGAGTTTGGCGAATATTCCCTATCACCCGAGTGGGTGGTAGGGAATTTTTTTAACTCGTTAATATTATTGACATTTTTAAGGTTATCTGGTAAACTCTTCGATTAAGGTCTGTTTGGGGATGCAAGTCGAGGGCTGGCTGGCGTCAAAAACCCAACGGGGGAATTTCTCAACTATCTTTTTATTCACCTCTTTTATTCGAAAGGAGAGCGCATTATGCCTACTTTCATTAAGCTGTTTATCACAGTTGGGCTTGCCATGTTACTGAGCATACCGGTTGCGTCTGCCCAAATTTCAATACCGGATATGTTGGAAGGTGTCTTACCGGCAGTTGTTACCGTGGCTATTAAATCTTCGGATGTGACGATGCAACCGTTTGGTTTTGCTTCCGGTACCGCCGAGATCGCTTACGAACGGGTATTAGACCTTTCTAATGCCCATAGTTCTGGGTCAGGATTTGTAATTGATCGGGGCGGCAAAAAATATGTGATCACCAATGCTCATGTGGTCCAAAATGCGGTCGGTGAGGGGTCGATTGTGGTGTACAGCATCGATCAAAGCGAATATACCATGAAGATCGTCGGGGGAGATTCCTTTTACGACGTTGCGGTACTTGAATTTGTGGACCCCCAACCGGGCAAAGAGATCAAGACCATTCACTTCCGCGAGGGAGAGGTTCGCATTGGGGAAACCGTTTTTGCCATCGGGAATCCCTTAGGAGAATATCCTTACACCGTGACCAACGGTATTATCGGGGGAAAAAATCGCTTACTGGATGGGATGACCGCTAAATACGGGTATCTGCAAAGTTCGGCGACGGTCATTTGGGGCAATAGCGGCGGTCCGTTGGTGGATGTTCGTGGTAATGTTGTCGGGATTAACACCCGTATTGGAATTAAAGAGATGGAAACACAGGCGTTCATCCAGCCGCAACTTAACTTTGCTTTGGAAGCCGGTGTCGCGTCACGGATTGTCAATGATATTATTACCAATAACGGGCGGGTGCGCCGGGCATATTTGGGCTTAGTGCTCTCGCAAAGTTACACCGACCAGTGTGATTTCTTCGGAAACTGCGTTTGGACGGAACAAGATGAACTGCCGGTACTGACCGGTTTTATCCCCGGTTCACCGGCATCCGCGGCATTTTCGGATGATCAAATTGGATTTCCGGTAGGGGCGATCAACGGGGTCCGTATTCGCAATATTGAAGAAGCTTTAGGCGAACTGGAACAGGTTCGCCCGGGAGCGAACGTGGAAATCGGTTTAGACCTCGCGGGTAAGATCATCCCTGTAACCTTCAAAACAGAAGAACTCACCGAAGCAAATTTAGCGACTCTTGCCACCTATACCTTTCAAGAATACGGTGGTATGCAACTCACCGAAACTGGGGGAACGGTTGAAATCAATGAGCTGGGGATCGATCTGGACGTATTGATGCAACTTTTTGGCATTGAATCCGAAGGCGAAGGTTTTGTACCGGTAGAAGACGCCGGTGACGTGGGCAATACAATTTTAGCCGCCGGAATTGTCGTTGATAACAACGTTTCCGTTTGGCGTATCAGTTCCATTAAGGATTTAGGTGTGGCGACCCGCTTGGCGGCAATCAACGGGTTTGTGGATTACGTTTTGCCCACGGCGGATGATGTCTCCGTACAGCGTATCTGGTTTTCCGGTGATGAGACGGTTCAGCAGAAATTGCTTCTGTATTAATTCCGATGGGGCGATGGCGGGTTGAACCGTCATCGCTTATTTTACTTCCTTTTGCATGAGTAAAATTATGAGATTTTCGACTATTCTGATCGCGTGGGTTGTGTGTGTGGGTTGGGTTTCGTCGCTTCCGGCGGAGGCGTACCTCTCGGCAGCTCATCCCAAATACAAAGTGGTGAAGGGTGTTTATGATGATCTCGTGCGCGCCATCGGGGATGGGCGCTCTGCTCCGGTGTTGCGGATGTCAAACAATGTTAAGGTAGCGGTATTTTGGCCCGACCGGAACATGATTGAGGTGGAAGAAGCGGTGTATGACCTCTGTACCCGCTTGGGAGCAGATTCGCTCAATGCTCTCGCGGCGATTTTAGGGCATGAATTGGCTCATTTTTATAAAGATCACAAGTGGGTCAACGAGTTTGGCAATGCGTTTGCCGATCTTCACGCCGGCAAAACGGTGAAGTCCGCCGGACCCGTCGAGCGGGTCAAAAGTGAAATTGAAGCAGATTACTTTGGCGGCTTTTATGGCTATCTGGCGGGTTACAACACGTTGGGAGTCACCCCGCGGATGCTAGATTCTGTTTACACCCATTACAACCTCGGAGAAAATCTGTTGGGGTATCCTTCCCTCCCAGACCGGCAGGAGATTGCCACCCGTTCTGAAACTGAATTGCGGCAGATGATTCCGGTATTTGAAGCCGCCAATCAACTAATGCTTGTGGGACGTTACGAAGAAGCGGCTCGCTGTTTTGACCACATTGCCCAATCATTCCCAAGCCGCGAAATTTTGAATAATGCCGGTGTTGCCCGCGCACTGGAAGCCCTCACCCTATTTGATGAAGGAGAACTCCCATTTGTCTATCCCTTTGTGATGGATGCGGATACTCGCTTGCGGGGAGTGAAACCCCATGAGATACGCGCCGGTTTCGCAGAAACCAAGGAAGAACGACGTACCCGCCTTTTGGAAGAAGCCAAAGACCGGTTTGAAAGCGCCCGCGAACGGGACCCCAATTATGCCACGGCACAGGTCAATCTTGCTGCGGTGTACCATCTACTCGGTGACCCGGATATGGGTCAGGTATGGGCAACCAAAGCCGCCCGCAACGCCCTGAAACAAAACGAAATGGGCACACTGGCAAATGCCCTTATTGTACAAGGTATCATCCATGCCGCACAAGATGAAACCGATGAAGCTCTTGCCGTCTTGAACGAGGCAAAAACCCATAATGAACCGCTGGCAACGATCAATTTAGCCCGTTTGCAACCCAATGAGAATTTTGGATTTGTGCCGGAAATAGGTGAAGAAAAACGCTCGATTAAAGCAGAAACCATTGCCGGGCACCACACGATTGAGATCGAAATCATGGACCCGCCGGATGTCACCGTAGAACTCCCCGCATGGGGCGAACATCTACCTGCCATGACTATCTACACCCGCCAAACGCCTGAATGGGAAGGCTTATTCATCGATTTTGACGGGGAAAACTACTACTTTTTCCTGAAAACCCCCAAAAATTACCCCCAACATACCGCACGCGGGATTCAAATTGGCGACCCCCTCAGCCAACTTCAAACAACGTATGGCAATGCCAGCCGGATTGTGACGGCACGGCAAGGTACATACCACATTTACGAAAAAACAAAGATCATTTTTGATTTGGATGAGGCTGAGCATGTGCGCGGCTGGACACTGTTCCGGTTTGATGTGTATTGAACGTTACCAGAAAAATAAGACCTGACCGTTTTTCAAAAACGGTCAGGTTGCGGTCACTTCTGCCCTTTACGCCCCCGTTACTGGGTACTCAACGTGATGAGTATCACGCCTGCCACCATGATTACCGCCCCCACCAACCGTTGTTTTAGTCCCTTTTCCCCCAAGATCAATCCACCGTAGAGCACGCTCAAAATCACGCTGGCTCGCTTAATCGAAATCACATACGCCACTAATGTTAATTGGATGGCAGACATCTGGCAAATGAGGGTCAAACCGCTCAAAACCCCAATCGGAATCAACAGCGTGAGGTAATACGGTTGGGTCAGTTGCCGGATCGAACCGGTGCGAAAGGTCAAAGGGAAAATGGCTAGCCCCATCAGGATGCTGATACTGGTTGACCAGAAGACCGGTGAGGAGTTCTGTACTCCCACTTTATCGAAGGTCGCAGAAATACTGAACAATATGGCGACCAGTAGCATCCAACGGCAGCCGGGATCACTCACGATGGCACGGAGTGGTGCCCCTATATCCCGGCCGGGTTGCCGGTTGAGAAGATAAGCTCCACTCACAATCAACAATACGCCCATCAAACCAGTACGAGTGGGGAATTCACCCACCACAAGCGGTGCGGTCAACAATAAAAACAGCGGTGTAAAGGTGATCATCGGCGCTGCGAGGGATAAATCCGAGGCATGGAGTGCCTTCATGTAAAGAATGATCGCCAGCACATTGCAGAAACCGCTAACGACAAACGCACGCCAAAACGGGGGATGGATGTTCGGAATGCCATCGACCCAGAGGGTAGGTATCAGCAACACGAGAGCAAATACATTGTGTGACCATGCCGCCAGATAGGGATGCACGTCACGGAGGAGGCTCCGCTTGCTGAAGAGGTCTTTGAGGGAATTGAAAACAGCGGTCAAAAGGGCAAAAATAAGCCAGAGCATCAACGCAGTTTGATGGTTGTGAGCGCGATCAGTGCCAGCATGGCGGCCACAATCCAAAATCGCACCACGACTTTGGTCTCTTCCCAGCCAAGCTTTTCAAAATGATGGTGTAACGGCGCCATCAGAAAGACACGCTTCCCTTCACCGAGCCGTTTTTTCGTCCATTTAAAATAGCTGACCTGAATCATCACCGAGAGCGCCTCTGCCACAAAAACGCCACCAATAATCACCAGCAATAGTTCGTTTTTGGTAAGGACGGCGAGTGTTCCCAAAGCACCACCTATCGCCAGAGAGCCGGTATCCCCCATAAAAATTTGCGCCGGGTGGGCATTGTACCATAAAAACCCTAAGCATGCCCCTACCATCGCCCCGCAAAAGATGGTCAATTCGCCAATATCGGGGATATACGGCAAGTTCAAGTATTCCGTGAAAATGCGATGCCCGCTGATGTATGCTAAGGTCGCAAATGCCGCCGTGGGAAATATCGCCACACCGGTTGCCAATCCATCCAGCCCATCGGTTAGATTGACGGCGTTGGATGCGCCCGTGACGACTAAAATAACAAAGGGGATAAATAAAAGCCCTAACGGGATGAAATGCTCCTTAAAGAACGGAAAGGTGAGAATCGAGGCATGTTCCGTTACGCCGGATGCCAGTTCTACCACATAATGCGGGTTCAGATAGAGATATACCCCCAATAAGCCGCCCATGACAATCTGCCCAATCAGTTTGTATCGTGCCACCAAACCTTTGGGATGTTTTTTGATCACTTTTAAGTAGTCATCCATAAAGCCGATCATACCCAAAAAGAGCATCGTGACGACGGTCAGGATGATGTAGCTATTTGTGACATCCGCCCAAAGGAGGGTTGGTAGAACGGTTGCCAGAATGATCAAGATCCCGCCCATGGTGGGGGTACCTTGCTTTTTCAGATGGGTTTCGGGACCTTCTTCTCGAATCACTTGCCCAATTTGGAACAGGGTAAACATGCGGATCAGCATGGGTCCAAAGATAAAGCAGATTAACAACGCCGTAACCGCCGCATACGCCGCCCGAAAGGTGATATATTTAAAGACATTAAAAACAAAGAAATAATCGCGCAGAGGATAGAAGAGGTGATAAAACATAACGGTCCGGTAATTGGCTGGGTTAAGTTGTTATTGGGGTTTATACTGGATCGCCAGCAAGGTTATATCGTCAAAACTCTCGGTGTTGCCTTGAAATTTGCGCAACTCACTCAGAATTTTTTCGGTTAGGTCTGCGGCGGAGCGGTGCCCGTGTTTTTCAACCAATTGGGTCAGGCGGCGCAAGCCGAACATTTGGCCTTGGGCGTTGCGTAGCTCCGTGACGCCATCGGTGTACAGCAAGACGGTGTCGCCGGGTTCAAGGGTTATCTGTTCTTCATTTAGATAGGGTGATATGTCCTCAATGATACCCAGCATCAAGCCATTGGCACGGCGGCGCTCTACCTGTCGCGTTTGGGCATGGTAGATGATCAGATGCTCCTGCCCGGCACCGGTGTAATGTAAGGTGTGGCTGGAACTCTTCCAGTGGAGCAGTAACATCGTTAAAAAGCGGCTGTTTTCCATATCGGGATGGAGCAATCGGTTGACCTCCACCAGAATATCTTTGGTTGACTGGTGGGTCTGAATCAATGGGCGTAACAGTGTTCGTGCCATCGCCATTACGAGCCCCGCCGGTACACCTTTCCCAGAGACATCTCCAATGCAGAGGTACAGCTCATCCGGCTGACCGGTGGTAATATAATCAAAGTAGTCGCCGCCGACCTCTTTTGCCGGTACCATGACGCCGTGTACATCCAGCCGGTCAATTTGGGGCACCTGTTTGGGCAACAACCCCATTTGGATTTGGCTGGCAATCGCAAACTCCTGCTCCAGACGCTCCTTGATGGCGACATCTTCGTACAAACGGGCGTTTTCAATGGCGATGGACGCCTGCCCCGCAAGGGTTTCGATCAGGGTTAAATCTTCCACCGTAAATTCTTTACTAACCAAATGGCTGTCCAGATAGACAATACCGATAATCCGATCTTTGGCTTTGAGGGGGACACACAAAATACTCTGTAATTTGAGGTCGGCGATGCTACTGAAGGAATCTTCGTGCTCCCGTAAGCTATTGATTCGCTTGGCAATACCCGATTTGAGAACACTTTGAGGGATACTCCGGCTGATCCGGAATTCTCCGGCTTCCAGCCGGTTGCCCCATTCGTCTCGGGCGGTTTTGAAGGTTAATTCACCATTTTCCAACAGCATTAAAAAGCCTCGCTGGGCACCGGTAATTTCCAGCATTTTATCAATGAGTAGTTCCAGTAGGTCATCCAGATCCAGAACCGAGGTGAGGGCTTTACCGATTTCGTATAATTTGGTAATCTCATTATTGAGCCGTTCGGTATTCCGGCGGTCGGTCGCCACGCGCTCGTACAAACGGGCATTCTCAATTGCGACAGCCGCTTGGTCTGCCAAGGATTGGAAAAATTCCAATGTTTGGAGCATAAAATCATCTTCAATAATTTGATTATCCACATACAGTGCTCCGATCAAGCGGTCTTGGACGTACATCGGAGCGACCATGATTGTCCGAATATTCTCTTCGATCACCGCCGGATCGGCTTGATATAACGTCTCTTTAGACGCATCATGGGTGTGGACGGTTTCACCGGTTTCGAGTAGCCGCTCAATTGCCACGTGGGAAATCCGAAATCGTTGGTAATCATCAATTTCATGGTTCATCCGGTAGGCAATTTCCGTATGCCAACGCCGGTTTTCATCAAACAATAACACACATGCTCGCTCTGCCTTGGTAATTTCGACGGTCATCTGCATGACTTTGTGCATCAGATCGTCAAAATCTAGCGTAGAATTAATGGTACGGCTGGCATTAAAGAGTAACCGGAAACGGCGACGCTCACGTTCCAGCGTGTCAATTTTGCCTTCTGCCTCCTGATGAAGCATGAAAAGATCATGCAAAATTTCCTCAAATTTGGATTCCTTTTTGCGGAATGTACTGGCGCCCTCCACAATTTTATCAATTTCCGCCTGTGAGAGCTTGCCACGCTCTTCGCTGATCTGATATTCCAGAAACTGAATATCTTGCGAGAGTTGCATTGCGCGGTCATGCATCTTGTAGGCTTGCTGTAATGTTTCATCGACCAACGATGCGCCTAAAAATTCCATCAATTGAGAGGCATTTTTGTATTCATTCAATGCCAGACCGGTGTTTTCCTGCCGGAAATAGACCCGCCCAATTTCATGATGTATCTGCCACACCATCGGGAACATCCGTAGCTCTTCTGCCATTTGATTCGCTAATTGGAGTGAATCTAAGGCAGATGTCGGGTCTTCCATGAGTGAACCTGCGGTAAACAACCGGAAAATACGCAACACTTTGGAATCCAATTGGTTTTCAATGGCTTCAACCTGATTGAGCGTCACAATCGCCGCCGCGGTATTGCCCTGTTCATGTTGGATTTGCGCCATGTCCAGCAGTACTCTTGCCCGATGATACGGATCGCCCATTTCACCAAACTGTTCTAGGGCTTGTTGAAAATACATCGCCGCATATTCATGCGCTTTCTGAAGATATGCGGCGCGCCCAAACAGAGCCGCTGCTTGTGCAGAAAGGGGTTTAAGCTGGTGCGTTTCGGCACGTTCCATCACATTTTGCGCAATTCCCATCCCGCGTTCAATCGCGCCCAAATCCAGATACAACGCTGCCAGATACACTTCACCGGTTAATTCCAGCCAGATGTAACCGATTTGCTGGGACAGCTCGATTCCTGTTTTCAACCGGAATTCCGCATCCTGATAGGCGCCCCGCAGATGGTCTAAGCGAGCCAATCCGTAGGATGCCTCCGCCTGAATTACCGGAATACTGAGCTTTTCACCGACCGAGAGACTTTGCAACCAGCCGTGTTCCGCGGATTCAAAGTCACCTTGAACAAAATAAATTTCACCTAAGTTATTGAGGAGGTTTGCTTTGCCATGGAAATTTCCCACCCGATCGAGAATTTCACTGCCCCGTTGGTAGCAATCCAGCGCATACGAGTACTCTCCCCGGGTGGTATAGAGTAACCCCAAATTATTGTACGATGCTGCCATTCGTTGCACATCCGCGGATTCTTCCCGAAGTTTCAGCGCTTGCTGAAAATAGGTGATGGTTTTTTCATAATCCCCTAATTTATCATACAAAATACCGTATGCGTTCAGGGCGGTTGATCTGGAAGGAGGGTCATCTCCGGCGAGTTCGAGCGCGCGTTCCGCCGCTTGGCGGGCTTCCTCTACGCGCCCCAATTTCAGATAGACCGTGGAGCGATAAGCACTCACCCGAGATTGGCCTACCCGGTCTGCTTGCTGGTGGAGCATCTCATCCAGTTTATCGTACACCGCCAGTACGTTATCGAAATCACCTAAGTGATTATAAATGCTAGCCTTTTGGAACAAAACGGCGGGGGAGGGATTTCCCAACTGTTCAAATGTGGAAAGTGCGCGATCAAACTCACCCAAATTCTCGTATAAATTCCCTAATTTCCGGCACAGGTTTTCCCGCAGGTCTGCTTGACCCACATCTAAGATACTGAGCGCCGTCATGTAGAACGAGATTGCCTTTTCATTGGCATATAATCGCTCGGCGCGTTCACCGGCACGGATGGCATAAATACCGGTTTTGACCCGATCCCCAGCATTGGCAAAGTGATACGCCAATTCTTCTGCATTTTCGACCACCATTTTACTGGACTGTGTTTCCAGCATGGTGCCGATCAATTTATGGAGATGCTGGCGGCGACGGCGGGGTAAGTTTTCGTACAAATATTTACGGATGCCATCGTGGGCAATGATGTAGCGCACCTCGGCCCCTTTTTCCCGTTGGATAAGATGGTCTGTGTACAGTTTTTCCAGCACCACCGGCAATTCCATATCCCCGACAACGTGCATCAACATATCGGCCGTGGCTGGTTTGTTGAGCACCGCCATGACTTCCAGCACATAAGTGGCAAACTCGCTCATTTTAGCTAATTTACGCTCGACCAGCACCGCGATACTTTGCGGAATGTCCACTTCAAAGAGTTCATCCACATCGGCATATAGAATCCCATCCTTGTGATAGATCAGGTCATTTTCCGCTAAAGATTTCATGACTTCTTGAATCAATAGCGGGTTTCCGTTGGTTTCCTGTGTGATCTTTTCCACGAAATCCGACGGGGGGCGATTTGTGCCAAACATGGAAGTAATGAGGTTAGAAACATCCTCATTGGTAAAGGGTTTTAATTCTATGAATTGGGTATAGTTTTGCTGGCGAAACTCATCTAACGCATTGGAGAGTAATTTGTTTTCAATGTCCGTCTCCCGGAAATTGATACACAATAGCAAATTACCTTGTGTTCGTTCTGCCAGCGTTTTGAGAAGTTCGACGGAGACACTATCTGCCCAATGAAATTGGTTCACCACCAATACCAAGGGGCGTTTTGCGCTAAATTCGATCAAAAAATCAACCACACTATCGATCAAGGTGATAATTTCGGTAGTCGTCTCCTGTTCCGGTAGGGAGACCGGTATATCGGGGACTAATTTGACCAGTTGGGGGGCGTAAGCCTGCAAAAGTTCGGGTGTTTTGGTAAAAAATTCCGACCGGACCACACCGGAGAGAATCTCGATAAACGGTTGGGCGATAAGGGCGCCATCTTTATAACAATTACCTTGATAAAAATCCACCTGATTCAGTTGGCAATGAATCCGAAATTCCCGTATCAGGCGGTCTTTACCCATGCCGGCTCCTCCTGAAATCAGCACGAGCGGTTGGGCACAAATACCGTTGACGACATCTGTCAGGGATTGTTTCAATAGGGTCAACTCATTTTCGCGTTCTACAAACCGCCCACTCAGGATGTAACTACGCCTGGTTTCCGTAGTTTCCAGATCAAATTCTTGTTGGGTCAATTCATTGATTGCCTGAATGATTTCATTGGCACTGGCGTACCGGTCATTTGGGTTTTTGGCTAACAGTTTAAGGATAATTCGCTCTAACCCTTCCGGGATGCGCAGATCCACTCGCCGGGGGGAGGGGGGCGGTTGTTCCACGTGCTTTTTTAAGATTTCCGCGGAATGTTTACCGGTGAACGGAAGGGTACCGGTGACAATGCGGTACAATACCACGCCAAGCGAATATAAATCGGCGCGCTGGTCAATTCGTTCCCGACGGATCATCTCTGGGGCAATAAAATAAATGGTACCACGTACCGTACCGGTGTCTTGTTTGGTTTGAAGTTCCTGTGCCAACCCAAAATCCATCAGTTTGACACGCACCGGCTCCGTTTCCGAATAGAGGATGTTACTCGGTTTTATATCATAGTGGATCATGCCGCGTGAATGGATGTACTCCAGAGCGCGGCAAATTTGGACGACAATTGCGTAAAATATATCGTAATTGAGGTCTTCCAGTTTGTGGGTCCCTTTTCCACCGCGCAGGTCACGCAGGTCTTTCCCGTGGAAATATTCCATGGTAAAAAAGCATTCACCATTTTCCGTGGTGCTATAATCGTACACCTCCGCCAGATTGGGATGGTGAAGTTCCGCCATCGCCCGAAATTCATTCTTGAACCGGTGGATCGTCTTCGCTTCCGCCACTTCCGGACGGATCATTTTTAGGGCTTTTTGCTGGTGGTCTTGGAAGACATCTTCCACTAAATAAACGGTACTCATCCCGCCCGAACCCAGCGTTTTGACCACTTGATACCGGTTGGCTATTAGATTATCATACATAGGATTATGTGCTTATGTGAAAGGGTAAATAATTCGCCCAGAGGCATTACGACGTTAATTCAGAATTGCCCCACGAAGGACTGCCTGAGCTTACCGAATGGAAGCCTTTGTGGCTGACCGGGAATAAAAATCATTCCGTTCAAACCAAACGGGGAGATATGCCGGTCATTGTGTTGTTCAGTCATATACGAGTCGGTGAATCCATGACGTATCCCGACC